>NZ_JXQR01000077.1:0-425 GCF_000834715.1 Flavobacterium sp. MEB061
AGCCGCAATCGTTTTGGGAGGTTTAACATCATTTGCTTCAACTTCTCCAATTTCAAATACAATCGTAAAAACAGTAACTATTCAGGATGATTATACTGAGATTAAAGTAGTAGAAGTACCAGTTGCAGTTACGGATGCACTTAAAAAAGCATACCCGGATGCAGTACTTACAAAAGCATACAAAAATACAAAATCTGAATACAAATTAGAAGTTACCGTAGGAGATAAAGTAGGTTCTCTTTATGCTAACGCAGATGGAACTTGGATTAAAAAATAAAAATTATATCTGATTTACAACAGATTACTAAAAATTAACGTTATTACTTAAAATATATTATTATGAAAAATTTATTTTTATCAGCCGCAATCGTTTTGGGAGGTTTAACATCATTTGCTTCAACTTCTCCAATTTCAAATACAATCGT
>NZ_JXQR01000078.1:0-303 GCF_000834715.1 Flavobacterium sp. MEB061
GTTAATGTGTTTCCAGATTTAGTAATAGTTCCTGTTCCTGCTGTCAAAGTATGAGTATAAGCTCCTACTGTTGCAATTCCTGAAACTGTAAAAGTTACTTTTCCTGTTGAACCACCTTTACACAATACATCGCTGTCTTTGTTAGCAGTAATTACTATTGGAGTAACCGGATTAATTGTATGAGCTTCTGTATAGAAACATCCATTTGCATCAGTAACTTTAAACATGTAAGTTCCTGGAGCAAGATTTGCAAAAGAATTAGATGTTTGTTTAGCAATAATTACCGGAGATGGAGCAATAGTT
>NZ_JXQR01000008.1:0-65944 GCF_000834715.1 Flavobacterium sp. MEB061
AGGAGCTAATCCCGCTATCCGTTCCAATCTTTTATTTTTTTAAAGAAAAAAAATAAAAGGATTTCCACTTCTATCGGGGCTAGGACACTCATTTTCATAAGAATATTTTCGTGTAGTTTGTCCTTGCGAGGAACGAAGCAACCTCACTAACAATAGTCTACAAAGTTTGTCATTTAGAATATTTCCGTGCAGTTTGTCATTTCGAGGAACGAGAAATCTCCGCAAGTAACTCCGCAACGAAAATCCAATCTTTGTCGAGCTTCTCACGGAGATTTCTCCTCCGTCGAAATGACAAACAGTACGTTTAGTTATTTTTTGTGATTAATTTATTTGTAATAAATAGCTAGTGATATCAATAAAATAATATCATGAATAATAATAATCCGCTAGGATTTACATATTGGTAGAAAAAAATAAAATCCCCAAACAAAAATATCCCGTAGGGATTACACTTAAATTTTAGGGTGAAATTTAGCAATCTTAAAATTCTTAGATTTAATAATTTTCCCGTTATCCGTAATCATTACGCAGGAATATTCCGGATATTGATTGATTAATTTTAATCCCGCATCTTTTCCTAAAACCATTAACGATGTACTGAAACCGTTTGCCATTTCGGCATTTGGACCAAAAACAGTAACACTGCAAAGTCCTGTAGACGGATATCCTGTGGCAGGATTGATAATATGCGAATATCGTTTTCCGTTTAAAACAACAAACTTTTCATAACTTCCTGATGTTGTTACCGCGCCATCATTTAAAGGCACAACGGCAAAAAGTTTATTAGTATCAAAAGGATTTGTCATTCCGATATTCCAGTCTTTACCATTTGGCTGTTTTCCCCAGGCCGTCATGTCGCCAGAGCCGTTTACAATTCCTGCTGTTATTCCTTTGCTTAGCATCATATCACGGCATTTATCGGTTGCGTAACCTTCTCCCAAAGCGCCAAAGCCAATTTTCATTCCCTTTAGTTTTAAAAAGATAGTCGATTGAACACTGTCGAGAATAATATTTTGATACCCCACTTTTGCAACAGATTGTTTGATCGCTTCTTCCGTTGGCATTGTTGTCATCGAACCATCGAATTTCCAGATTCTGTCCATAGCCGCAAAACTCACATCAAAACCGCCATTTGTAATTTTCGAAAACTGAAGCGCTCTTTGTGTTAATTCAAAAACCTCGCGATCTACTTTTACGGGCGCAATTCCGGCATTTTTGTTGACTTCAGAAACCTGAGAAGTTGGTTTCCAGTCAGAAATCAGGTTTTCAATTCTGGTAATTTCTGCAATAACCGTATCAATTGAATTTTCTGCTGTGAGAGAATCTTTCGCAACAATGCTAATGTCGAAACGGCCGCCCATAAGAAGCGTGGTTCTTTTACGCAAAATTTGTGCATTTGATGTAAAACAACAAAGCACTAATAAAAGAGTTGCGAAATATTTTAGGTATGATTTAGTTTTCATAATTATTTATTTTTCACGCAGATTTAAAAAGATTTGAGCAGATTTTAGTCTGATTTTTTAAGTCTGGTTTGTCATTTCGACGGAGGAGAAATCACATCCAGAGAGCGACGTACTGTGTGTCTTCACTTTATGTGATTTCTCCTCCGTCGAAATGACAAAAATGAGAATAAAATCTGCGTGAAAATCTTTTAATACAAATTAATAACAATCAGAAAGAATCTGTTTATGAGTTTTATAATACGCAAGATCGGTTTTGTTTTTATCCATGCAAATGGTTTCCAATACTTTTTCGACATCCTGCTGCATCGCAAGCGAACCACAAATCATAATTTTTCCGCCAAATTTTAATAAATCGGCAAAGAAATCAGCATCTTTTCGAATCAAATCCATAACATAACATTGGTTTTGCTCACGCGAAAAAGCAATGTGAAAACTTTTCAGGTTTTCGCTTTGAATTTGATTTTCTGCAAACTGTTTGTATTGGGCAACAGACTCAGTTTCATTTCTAAAACCGCAGTATAAATGCGTTTCCGTCTTGTTCTTGTTGCCTTCAATCATTCCCAGAAATGGGGCAATTCCCGTTCCGTTGGCGATTAAAGCCACTTTTGGAGCTTTCTTAGGAAAATGAAATCCTTCATTATGAACAATTCTCGCTTTGATAACAAAATCAGCTTCAAGATTGTACAAATATTCCGAACCAAAACCATGGTGATGCAATTTTACAACCAATTGTATATTGTCATTGTTCTTGCTGATCGAATAAAAACGATCCCTGCCATCTCCGTCAGGGTAAATAGCCAGTAAATCTCCCGAAGTAAATTTAACTTTTTTCCTCGGTTTTAAAGTCAACCTAAAAATATGATCCGTTTCAGATAATGCTGTTTTTTCTACCACCATCATTTTTTGCAATCCGGTTGGTTTTTGCGCATACGTTGCCGGCGCTGTCGCGAGGTTTATTCCTGTTTGTGTGTTCCAGTTTTTTACCCAATCTGTAAATTGTGCCGGTGATTTGTCATCGATAGTATGCAGATCTAAAATTCTGTTTGCCCAATTTTGTTTGCTTAGATAATTGTCTATTTCTTTGGCAAAACCACAAAAATCGGCGTATGATTTAGAACCAAATCCAACGACAGAAACATTGACCTTTTTTTTCTGTGGATGTTGATTTAGCAACGTTAAAAATTTACTTCCGTTTGAAGGCGCATCGCCCAAACCATGTGTCGAAGAGAAAATGATAATATGTTCGGCCTCCGGAAATGCCGTATATTGATTTAATCCTCCTAAATGAGAAGAATATCCGTTGGCAATCAATTGTGTATGAATGGCATTGGCGAAGCGAAAAGTACTTCCGTTTTCTGATCCTGCAAGCAAGATAAAACGGCTGTCTTTGGCTTTATGTTTGTTTTTAATTTTGGTTTCCCTGCGTTTTAAGGTCATCGAAAATCCCGAATATATAAAGAACAGAATATTTAATGACGCCAAAGCCAAAACAATTGCCCAAACCATATTCGCACGGCCTGTATGGAGATCAAGACTTAAATTTTCAAGTAAAACGGTGGTCGGGTAGGGCGCATCGCTTACAATTTGACCTGTAAACTGATTTACTTTTAGTTCGCGATCGTTCAGTTTTAGTATAAAAACTTCTTCGGGATCTTCTGTATCAAAAGGAAATTCTATTTTTTGAACCTGAGAAAGTTTTGTCTTTTTGAAAATGTCAAAATCGGCAATATTCTTTTGTTTAGAATCTTTTGTATCTGCTTTAATTTCTTTCGGCTGGATTGGCTTTTCGGTGAAAACCTTAAATCGTAACATAGAAAGATACGTTCCTGAAAGTGCAATGATAAAAATAGGAATCAGCATTAATCTTCCTAAAACAACGTGATAATATTGACTGAAATTATCTTTGACTATTTTAGAAAAAAATCGGCGAAAGCCTTTTTGCCTTTGTACCACTAAAGCAATACCGGAAATGGCGATTAGAAAAAGCAAAAACGAATTAACACCAATAAAAAATCGTCCGGTTTCATGCAAAAAAAGCGAACGATGAAGCGAAGTTACCCATTGTATAAACTCGCTTTTCTTTTGAGTTTTGCCAATAATTTTTCCCGTTTGGGGATTTATGCAGGCATCAATATCATTGCCATCGTCATCAAGACCTTTTAGGGTTGTAAATTTGTTGTGATCGATACTAATTTCAGTCACTTCCATATAGTTTTTACGCAATATGGGAAGCGTTTGTGCAACAGTCAAATCATCAAAATTTGTCACGCCATAAGGCTGTATTTTCTCCTGTGCAGCGTCTACGGCAAGTACAGTTCCTGTAACTGATGCCAGAATTAGAAATAGAGAAGAAAATACAGCGAGAGTTAAATGCGCGTATCTCCAAACGGATAATGTCATTATGCCTTATATCTTATTTAATTTTACATATCTGATGTACCCTTTTCCTTCTGTTTTTTCAGCGATTCCCTCTGTTGTAAACGGAATTTCTGCATCGGTTACATGATATTTTTGGTCTTCTACAGCAGTTTCAAAACGAATTTTATAGCCTTTGTCAAATTTCGAAGCTTCAATTTCAAATGTAGTTACGCTTCGGTCACCACCCGTTACAGAAGCGCCTGTTTTGGCACTGATATCCGGTTTTTTAACATAAAATTTATACCATTCTTTAATGCTTTTGTACCATTTTTTGTCATCGCCCATTACATATAATGTTTTTTCGTATTCTCCTTTAGGATCAATAAGCGATACTACGATATAAGCGCCTTCGCCTACGTAATTAGACATTTGTAAAAGGCATTTGTATTTGTCAGTTTGTGCAGCTGCCTTAAATGAGAAAAGACACGCGAATACTGCCACAAGGCAGGTTTTTGATAATGATTTCATGTATAATTATTTACTTTAAAAACTCAACCGATGTATTATTTTTTTTCAGGACTTCATTTTCTTTTGCCAAATCGTAGGCAGTTTCATCAAACTCGGTTTTGATTTCTTTTTTTGCGCCTAATGCTACCAAATATTTTAAAACAACATCGTCTTTTGCCACCATAGCCGCTTTATGCAATGCAGTTAAGCCTTCTTTGTTTTTGGCATTTAGATCAATATTAAGTCCTTCCAGTTTTTTTAGCAGGTTAATATTGTTTTTGATTACCGCTGTATGAAGTACGGTGTTTCCGTCTTTTTGAGGCGTTGCAAAATTTATTCCTTTGCTTTTTAAAACAGCCAGTTTATCACCAAAATCATCTTTTTGCGATGCTTCACCAGAACTTCTGAAAGAATCTATAAGATAAAAAGCCAGATCATTTCCCTTAGTATCTTTCACATTAATATCAGCTCCTTTACTTAAAAGAAACGAAACAATTTCTGCCGAACTGCCTTTTACAGCTTGTGTCAACGCCGATTCTCCTTTAGTATTTACGGCATTTATGTTTTTAACCTTTGGCAATAAAGTTTGCAATAATTCCAGATCTTTTCCTTCTGATGCTATTATAAAAGGAGTATTTCCGTCTTTATCGGCTTTGTTTACATCCACACCTTTGTCAATAAAATACTTTACAATTTCAGACTGTTTTTCTTTGCGTGCCAATATATGAAGAACCGTTTGCCCGTTTAAAGCCGTAACGGTTGGTTTTAATTTTAAATCATCTGCCAGATATTTATAAACTTCAATAGGATTGGCACTGCGACGCATTCCCTGAGCGGCAGAAATTAAGGCATAATCTGTATATTTTACACCTTTTTCAACAAGGGTTTTTAGCTGTGCAATATTTCCTGCTTTTGCAGCATAATCAAAAGCCGTGTATCCGTTTTTATCAACGTCTTTTAGCGATAAACCTTGTGATACCAAGTAATTTGTTGTTGTAAGATCTTTATCGTTCGGGATAGCAAGTAATAATAAACTTGCTCCGTCGTATTTCTTTTTAGGATCAATTCCAGCTTTAAAAAAAGCATCATAAGTAGCAGGATTTACCACTCCGGTACCAGAAGCAAATGCAATAGGTGTAGCGGCGTGGCTGTCTTCCAGATTAATATCAGAACCTTTTTTTATAAGATATTCTACCAATTCAGCATTTCCTTTATAGGCCGCCCAATGTAAATAGATACGACCGTCATGTGTAAGTTTGTTTACTCCGTTGCCCGGAAGCTCGATTAAATACTTCGCAACTTCGTTTGAAGCGCCATTATTAATCGCTAAAACGGTTGGATCAAATGCAAACTGATTTAATTCTGTTGGGTTATTTCCTTTGTCAATTGTAGATTTTAAAGTGGCTAAATCTGGAGAAGTTTTCCAGAAATTAGCATCCAGAAGCTTGTTTTGCTGTGCATTAACAAAAAGCGACGCAAATAATAGGACTGCAAAGATTGTTTTTTTCATATTGGAGATATAAGCAAATGGGTATTTATGTAATGAAATTTCCACTTCGGGATTTCGAGGGCGAAAGTTATTGCTTATTTAGAATATTTCCAAATAATAAAGAATAAGATATAATTAATTTTATGAGGTGAAGATTTTAACCGCAAAGTTCGCAATCCCGATAGCTATCGGGATACGCAAGGTTCGCAAAGTTAATAGACTCAGCTTTGCGAACTTTGCCTTTTGTATAAACTTAATTAAAAAAAACTTTGCGCACTTTGCGGTAAATTTTTTCTTATACTATAAATTACTATATAATAATTGAATGGTATGGAAATCATACGATCCGCCAAAATATTTATTAATAACCTGTTCAAATACAGGTTCTGTATTTTGGATATTGGCAAATAATGTCATACTCGATTTTAATTTTTCGGCATCACTATCTCCAAGAATTTCCAGGGCGCTTTTTTCGTTTGTATTGATAAGTTCCTTAGTAATTTCAAGAAGATGTTTTCCAAGAATAGGATGCTCCAGATAAGCCATTGCCTCGTCGGCATTTTTAATCTCGTAGAATTTCGAAGTGTCACTCGAACCTAAACCTTTTATCTGCGGAAAAATAAACCACATCCAGGGAGATTCTTTTTTCCCTTTCTTAATTTCTGCAAGTGCAACTAAGTACAATTTATTTTGAGCGTCTAAAAAGCGCATCAGATCATTTGTGTTGTAAGCCATTCTGTATTGGAATATTATTTGGGGTCAATTTGGTGGTAAATCTAATCAAAATATATCTTGATTTACATTACCAAATCTTTATAATTTGCTTTTTTTCCGCGGAATTGCTGGGCTGTAAAAAAAATCTTATGGGTTGCGATTAACGATTAGCGATTTAAAATTTTAATACTTAATTTTTAGTTTATATCATAAAAATTCAATGTCAGGATGGTGAATTATTATCGAAAAATAAGTTGCATACAATCTTTGTCAAAGTTTTAAAGTTTGACAAAGATAATGGCGACAAACCCTACAGGTTTATTATTCATAATCAATAAGTTTCTGTCTTCTAAAATAAAAAGTTAAAATATTTTGTATTTTAGACCGATCGGTCTATATTTGCAGTATAAAATTTAGAAATCATGAGTAAAGCAGAACGTACCAGACAATTTATTATTGAAACATCGGCTCCTTTGATTAATAAAAAAGGAATGGCGGGAACTTCATTAACTGATATTATGGAAGTTACCAAGCTAGCAAAAGGCGGGATTTATGGCAATTTTGAGAGTAAAGATGAAATTTGCAGAGAATCATTTTTATATCTAAGATCGCAATTGGCCGGTAAGTTGGAGACGGCAGTCGCTCAGGGAACATCGGCAAAAGCCAAACTTTTCAACTTATTAAGCGTGTATGAAAATGATAAAAATATGACGGAAGGCTGTCCGATATTAAATTTCGGGATCGAAGCCGATGATACAAACCCCGTTATAAAAGAGCAGGTAAAAAAAGCGATTCTTGCTGCCCAGAAAAGATTTTATAACATTATTGAAAACGGAATTAATAATAAAGAATTATCAGCAGAAATAAACCCGGAACATTTTAGCATTAAAGCTTTTGCCATGATCGAAGGCGGTATTTTATGCCGAAAAATATTGGGAAATAATGATCAGATGAAGATTGTTCTGCAAAGTATAAAAGACGATTTCGAAAAATATGTTCTTTAATTTTAAACACGAATTTCACGAATTATCACTAATTATTGGTTCGTGAAATAATTTCACAAACTAAGTTAACCGTTCAGATTCGTGTTAATTAGTGAAATTAGTGTTTGTTTTTATAATCATTTTTTTTGCAAAATTATAGACCGATCGGTCTATTGTATTACTAATTAATTTAATAAAATGAGAAATTTACCAGAAAACCATCAGGGTTTTAGCACCAAATTAGCATTTGCTTTAATTCCGTTATCGGGATTTGCAACAGATATTTATTTGCCATCGCTGCCGGCTATGGCAAAAGATTTACAGGTTTCGGCAGGAGCCATTCAGCTTTCGCTGGTCTTTTTTATGTTTAGCCTAGGAATTAGCCAGGTTTTTATAGGAAGCATACTCGATAGTTTTGGGCGTTTTAAAATTAGCATTGCATCGCTTGCCGTTTTTTCGTTAACCAGTTTTGTAATTGCATTGGTGCCGGATATTTATGTTATTTATGCCATGAGAATTATTCAGGGTATTGCAATTGCTTTTATTGTAATTGCAAAACGTGCCTATTTTGTCGATCTCTATTCTGGCGAAAAACTAAAAAGTTACATTAGTTTATTTTCAATCATTTGGGCCTGCGCGCCTATTATGGCGCCATTTTTAGGGGGATATTTAGAGAATATTTTTGGATGGAAATCTAACTTTTATTTTCTTGGCGGATTGTCATTATTGTTCTTAATTCTGGAACTTTTGTATAGCGGAGAATCTTTAAAATACTTTCATGAATTTAAACTAAAGTCTATCGCACAAACGTATACAAACATCTTAAAATCCCCCGATTTTACATTGGGAATCATAATTCTTGGTATTTGTTTTGGTCTTGTTGTAGTGTACAGTTTATCGAGTCCGTTTATTGTAGAACGCGTATTTGGGTATTCTGCCGTTACTACAGGTTACAGTTCGTTATTGTCAGGTTTAGCCGTTATGATGGGCGGAATCACGGCTAAATCTCTTATTCATAAACCTTTGGCTAAAAAAATAACTATTGCGGTTTCAATACAGTTTACTTTGGTTTTACTTATGATTTTTACCTCTTCAATAGCAAGTAATATTTATACTTTAATAGCTTTTACAATGGGAATCAATATGTGCGGCGGCTTTATCTTTAATATTATTTATGGCTATTGTTTAAGCCGTTTCTCTAAAAATGCCGGAGTTGCCAGCGGACTTACAGGCGGTGCAACATATATGGTGAGTTCGATATTTAGCTATGGATTTGTCAATTTATATGCCGTTAAAAGTCAGTTTTTATTGGGATTAACAAATATTTCTTTGATTTTTATTATCGGTATTATTTTTATTGTTTTTAATAGATACAGAGCGGTGCATCTTGCGACAGTTAAAAGTTAAAATCCAAATAGAAAATTTGAGATTCCCATAGGTGTTTTCTAAATATATATGCAACAAACCCGACAGGTTTTTAAAAACCTGTCGGGTTTACTAGTGTTTTTACATCAAATAAAATCAGGTGTAACAATCTGTAATATCCTAAGTCTTTATGTTTAAGAAAACTATTGTGTTGAAGTTTATTCAAAACAAGATAAATTCAGTTGTAACAAACATATAAGTATGAGAAAACAAATTGAAAGATTTAGTGTTTGCATTTGCGTGTTATTTTTTATTCTCTTTTCAGAAAATGCAGTGGCACAAACAATAGATTCCATTCCTCCGGCAAATCAACAGCAATTTTTAATTCATTCTAAAGCAATTAACGAAGACAGGACAATCTGGATTCATACTCCTCCGGAATATAACACTTCGACAGATACTTATCCGGTTTTGTATTTGCTTGACGGCGGAAGTCATTTTAAGTACGTTTCAGAAATGGTCGATTTTCTTTCTGATTTTGAGACTAATTTTATTTCAAAAATGATTATTGTAGCAATTCCCAATACAGAACGCGGAAGGGATTTTACACCAATATTTGATTCAAAAGAAAATGGAGCAGATAATTTTCTCCATTTTATAAAAGACGAACTTGTTCCGTACATCGACAAAAACTACAGAACACAGCCTTATCGAATTCTTGAAGCGCATTCACTTGGCGGACTCTTTGGAATTTATGCCAATGAAAATGCGCCAGAATTATTTCAGGCATCAATTTTTATTAGTCCCGCTTTGACAGGTGATAAAAATAGAGATAAAGTAATGGAAGAATACGCTTTGTATCTTAAGAAAAATAAACAGCTTTCGAGAAAGATTTTTGTATCGATTGCCAATGAAGATAAACAGGCGGTTGACTTATTAACGAAACAATTAAAAATGTTTGCTTCAAAATCTTTTCAATGGAATTATAAAGAATACAAAGAAGAAAATCATTTTTCTGTACCTTATAAAAGCATGTATGACGGACTTCGGTTTATTTACAAAAATTGGCATACGGAAGCTTTTTTAAACTCAAATAAAATTTTGTATAAAGATATTGAAGAGCATTTTAAAAAATTATCCAATGAATTTGGTTATAACATAAATCCAACGGAAGATTTTATAAATCAACTTGGTTATCAACAACTTCGGTTTAAACATATTGATGAAGCTATCGAATTTTTTAAGCAGAATATCAAATTGCACCCAAACTCATTTAATGTTTATGACAGTATGGGTGAAGCTTATATGATAAATGGACAGAAATCTTTGGCCATTGAGAATTATGAAAAATCAATTGCCATAAACCGACAGAATGAAAATGGAAAGGAAATGATTAAGAAATTGAAGAATGAATAATTTTGCTTTTAATCGAGAAAATCAATTTGCATGACGTTGTGCAAAGATTTCGCATAGCGATTGCGATAAATTAGGAAGACCTTGGAGAGATGGGTAATTTTTATATGTAGTCCCTACGGGACAATTTTAAAAACGGAAATTAATATTTCTACCAATATATGACTCCTAAAGGAGTATTAAAATAATATCTCGGAGAGGTTATATGTTGGTAAAAAAAATATTTCTACAATATATAACTCCTAAAGCAGTATTAAAATAATACCTCGGAGAGGTTACATGTTGGTAGAAAAAAAAATATTTTCACCACAAGATTGTCCCGTAGGGACTATACATTTACATCAAATATCAAAACTGTTGCATTAAAATTCACATATTGAAAACAGAAAATGATTAAGAAGTTGAAGAGTGAATAATTTTGTATCTTAGCTAATAACACAATTAAAACCAATACAAAATGCCCTGGAATCCGGAAATCTATAATAAATTCAAAAACATTCGTTATCAGCCGTTTTATGATTTAATCGATTTTATTAAACCGATGGAATCTATGAAAGCCATTGATTTGGGATGCGGAACAGGCGAACAAACGGCAATTTTGGCCGATAAATTTCCGAATGCCAATTTCCTGGGAGTTGATTCTTCTGATGAAATGCTGGAACAATCAAAGTCATTAGAAACAGCTAATTTACATTTTAAAAAAGCGACTACAGAAGAAACAATTGAATCGGGAGAAAAATGGGATTTGATTTTTAGTAATGCCGCTTTGCAATGGTCAAACGATCACGAAATATTGTTTCCTAAATTGATAGAATTAGTAAATCCAAAAGGACAATTTGCGGTGCAAATGCCAGTTCAGCCAGAAAATAAACTCAATAAAATCCTTTCTGAATTGGTTGATGAAGAACCATCTAAGTCCTATCTAAACGGTTTCAAAAGGGATTCTCCCGTTTTGAGTATTGATGATTATGCGCAAATACTTTTTGATGGCGGACTCGAAGATATTCAGATCATGCAAAAAGTATATCCAATTATTGCCAACGATCACGAGACGCTTTATAATTTTATTTCGGGTTCGGCATTAATTCCTTATATAGAAAGACTTGACGGAGATGAGAGAACACTTTTTATTAAAACTTATAAAGAGAGAATTGCGGCTGAATTTCCTAAACTTCCTGCTATATATTCATTTAAAAGGATTTTGCTTTATGGGAAGAAAACATAACATAACAATTGTTTTTAACCGCAAAGTACGCTAAGATTTTACGCATCCCGAAGCCTCGGGACGCGAAGTTTTTTACAAGATTTTATAAATTACAGAGTTCGCAAAGTTTTATATTGATTTAGCTTTGTGACCTTTCTGTGTACTCAAAATAAACTTTTGCAAACTTTGTGTAAAATCTTTGCGCTCTTTGCGGTTAAACTTTAGATTTAAATCATTGTAAATAAGTTGTTTGTATTTTGTTTTCTAAAATGATTCAGATTGAAATGATTTAATTTTTCAGCTGATTTAAAAACAAAATCCCGCTCTTTTTTTTCTTTTGAAAAGAAGGATTTTGGCAAGAAAAAGTCAGTTTTTTAAAAAATGCTGTTGATAAGTGTTTTTTTAAAAGGTCAATTTGATATCCTTTTTCCTGTTGATAACTTTATTTAGATTCTTTATAAATAACTGATAATTCGGGCATTAGCCAGACTAATCTCCCTGTTCATAAAAACTAATTTTTTGGTCTGTTTCAATAGGATGACAGCTGTTGATAATTGGCTGGTTTTTTAACATCAAAAGGATAACAAAAAAGCAACAGTGGCTTAATTTTGTAAGTATAGAAACGCCGTTATTCCCACTTCGTAACTGGCTTTTTATTCTTGTTTAGTTCATTATTAAATACTATATATTATGTCTATTTTCGATAAGAGAATCAACTATAAACCTTTTGAATATCCAGAGGTACTACAATTTACAGAAGCAATCAATAAAGCATATTGGGTGCATACAGAAGTTGATTTTACTGCTGATACACAGGATTTTCACTCTCATTTAAATGTAGCCGAAAAAACGGCAATCAAAAATAGTTTACTGGCAATTGCACAAATTGAGGTGGCGGTAAAAAGTTTTTGGGGCAACATTTATGAGCATTTTCCAAAACCTGAATTTAATGGTTTGGGAAGTACGTTTGCCGAATGTGAGTTCAGGCATTCTGAGGCTTATTCGCGTCTTTTGGAAGTTTTGGGATATAATGATGAATTCGAAAAATTAATGGACATTGAGGTGGTTCGTAAACGTGTAGATTATCTTTCGGATGTTCTTAAAGATACACGTTCCCAAGACAACCGAAAATATATGGTATCGCTGATATTATTCAGTATTTTGATCGAAAATGTATCACTTTTTAGTCAGTTTGCGATTCTTTTATCGTTTACAAGATTTAAAGGTTACATGAAAAATGTAAGCAACATTATTGCCTGGACTTCTATCGACGAACAAATTCATGCCAATGGCGGAATTTATATCATCAATAAAATACGGGAAGAATTTCCGGATTATTTTGATGCCGATACTTTAGAAATGATCAGAGAAACAGTAAAACATTCGATAGGCGTAGAGTCTGACATTTTAGACTGGATATTTGAGGAAGGTGAAATCGAAACCATCAAAAAAGCAGATTTAGTAAACTTCATGAAATTCAGAATTGATGAGAGTTTAGGTCAAATTGGAATTCCAACCATATTTAATGTTCCTGCAGAAGACTATAAAAATATGGCTTGGTTTGAAGAAGAAGTATTTGCAAACAGTCTGGATGATTTTTTTGCAAAAAGACCGGTAGAATATACCAAACATGATAAAAGTATTACTGCAAACGATCTTTTTTAAACGGAATATATTATGAGTACATTACATACAACCGAAACAAATATTCCGCCATTAAGTTATGCCGATAACAAAATGTGGTGGAAAAACTCTGAAAGTGAACAAATATTAAATCGTGGTTATCTTTTAAAAGGAGAAACCGTAGAGGGTGCGATTGACAGAATTTGTACTGCTGCTGCAAAAAGACTTTACAAACCCGAATTGAAAGATTCTTTTGTAGAAATGATCGAGCGTGGATGGATGAGTATTAGTTCACCGGTTTGGGCGAATATGGGAACAGAACGCGGTTTGCCAATTTCGTGTTTTAATGTTCACGTTCCGGATAAAATTGAGGGAATTACCCATAAATTAGGCGAAGTTATCATGCAGACCAAAATTGGTGGCGGAACGTCTGGTTATTTTGGTGAATTACGCGGACGCGGAAGCGCTGTAACGGATAACGGAAAAAGTAGTGGAGCGGTAAGTTTCATGAAACTTTTTGATACTACGATGGATACGATTTCGCAAGGTGGCGTTCGCCGAGGTGCATTTGCGGCTTATCTTGATGTGGACCACCCGGATATTGAAGAGTTTTTAAAGATAAAAAGCATCGGAAACCCTATTCAGAACCTGTTTACAGGAATTTGTGTACCAGATTACTGGATGCAGGAAATGATTGATGGTGATGTCGAAAAACGTCAGGTTTGGGCAAAAGTATTAGAAAGCCGTCAGCAAAAAGGATTGCCTTATATCTTTTTTACTGATAATGTAAACAAAAACAAGCCACAGGTTTATAAAGACAAAAACCTTCCTATTAATGCCAGTAATTTATGCAGTGAAATTATGCTTCCGTCAGGAAACGACGAATCATTTATTTGCTGTCTTTCGTCTATGAATCTGGAGCTTTACGAAGAATGGAAAGATACCGAAGCTGTAAAACTGGCGATCTTTTTTCTTGATGCCGTATTGCAGGAATTTATAGAAAAAACAGAAGGGAATTATTATCTTTCTGCAGCAAATCGTTTTGCAAAAAGACACCGCGCACTTGGGCTTGGAGTTTTGGGATGGCATTCGTATCTGCAAAAAAATATGATTCCGTTTGAAGGATTGGAAGCTAAAATGAAAACCACAGAGATCTTCAAACACATTAGTGAAAAAGCCGATAAAGCATCTCAGGAATTAGCACGTATTTACGGTGAACCGGAACTATTAAAAGGCTACGGAAGACGCAATACTACGACGATGGCGATTGCACCAACAACCTCATCATCTGCCATATTAGGACAAACTTCTCCGGGAATTGAGCCTTTTAGCAGTAATTATTACAAAGCAGGTTTAAGCAAAGGGAATTTTATGAGAAAAAATAAATACCTAACCAAATTGCTTGAAGAAAAAGGTCTTGATAATGAAGAGGTTTGGAGAGGAATTATGTTAAACGGCGGAAGCGTACAACATATGGAACAGCTTTCGCAAACAGAAAAAGATGTATTTAAAACCTTTAAAGAAATCAGTCAGCTTGAAATAATTCAACAAGCTTCAATAAGACAAAAATTTGTAGATCAGGGGCAAAGTATCAATCTTAATATTCCTTCAGAATTAGCGATTAAAGAGGTGAATCGTTTGATTATTGAAGCGTGGCAACTTGGAATTAAAAGTTTGTATTACCAACGAAGCCAAAGTGTTTCTAAAGAACTTGTTACAAGTCTTGTTTCCTGCAGCAGCTGTGAATCGTAAATTAGAAGCCAAATACGACAAATCTTGTTTTGCAAAAAACAATTATTGTAAGATAATGTCAATTTTGGGCAATTAATGTTTAAAACTTTGTTTAAACTTTGGATAAAAACAATCCCATTTCGCAATGAAGTGGGATTTTTTATGTCTCAATTTGAAGAAATAACTTATAATATGTTAAAATAAAAATAACTTCGGATTTTAACATATTGTTTATTAATATGTTGATAAATAATGACTTATAAATGCTTTTTAGTGATGCGTCAAAACAATTAATAGCTATATTTGGATATAATTATACGTCTAATAATTTAAAATATTAACTATGGAAAGAGCTATAAAACTAAAAGTTCGCAAAGAGCTGGACAGCCAACAGCAGTTGAATATAATTAAATTAAAAGGTAGTTTAATTTCTAAGGGCTATACGGAAATCATTCATATTCTTGATCAGGACGATGAATTTCATATTAATTCTTTCGAAACCCCAAAAGAAAGTACTACCGAAGTTCAGGAATTTATTGCGGCTTTCATTAACAGAGAAAATTTAGCAGACACTATAACTGTTTTTAGATAACAGATCGCTATTTAAAACCAAAAGCCATTAATAAACCAAATGAATATTATGTTCAAACCTTTATCGTTCACAAAAATGACAAAGTAACCAAATCAAGTCTAAATCAATAGAAAAATCAAAAGCCTTCAAATTATGAAGGCTTTTTAATTGCTTATAATTGTTGTGTAATACATTTTGGATCGAGAATTTAATTATTGCGCAGTGCGTGCATCAACTCTTTTTTTGTCATTTTCGATCTTCCTTTAATATCTGCTTTTTTAGCTTCGGTATACAAGTCCTGTTTGCTTCTGTCTTCATAGTCACCACTTTTTCCGCCTCTTTTTTCGGCTCCCTGACTATTTGATATACGCGCAGATTTTTCTTTGCTGTAACCTTTATCGCGCAGTGCTTCGTATTGGTCCTTGTCTTTAATTGAAGGACCCGGATCTCTTCCTGGCATAATAGTACATTTTAAAGTTTATAATAATCGTTTTTCTGTCTAGTAATCAGATCGGTCTTTTTCGTCAAAATCCTCTTCAAAACCGTCACCATCACCGTCGTCATCTAAATCTTCATCGATATTCTGGTCAATATCTTCATCGTCCAGATCATCCTGATACGGATCGTAGTCGTTTCTGGTTTCTGTATCCAAATCCGATTCTTCATAAACAGAATCAGAATTGTCTATTTCGTGCTGATTAATTGCAGGATCCTGGTTTTCCATAGTTTCAGAATTGATTCCTTCGTCTGCTAATTGAAAATTGTGACCTTCCAGATCAAAATTTTCGTTTGGTTCTTGTATCATAATTTGAATTTTTAGAGTTATTTATTTTTTTAAAGACGATTTTTTATAATCGGTATGTGGTTTTTCATTACTTCTCGACGATGTCGTTTTTGACTCGTGTTTTTTATCTGAAGTTCTGGAACTTTCAGCATAACTGTTTTTTGAAGTATTCATGATAAAGAAAAGTTTAAATTACAAATCTAAAAACCATGAATATCAAATACTTATACTATTTACCTAAATATTTATATTATTTACTGAATAAGTAATTGTAAATCTGAGTATTAGTGAAAAATACATTTAATAATTCTATAAGATTTAGGAGTAATTGTATAAAAATTTGCTTTAGCTGAATTTTATATTTGAAATAGTACTAACAGAAAAATTTTAATATTATGAAGACTTTATTTAAATCAAAAATTGTATTGTTTTTACTTTTGGGAGGACTTTTATTTTCTTGTAAAAAGGCTGATGGAAGCAATACAGGTGATTCCGCAAATGATACAATTACTACAGAAACAATTGATACAGTAAGTTCTGTATCAGACAGTACAACTGTTAATTCTGCCACAAATGGTACGACCGGTGCAACAGGCGAAGGCTCGACGGGATCAGGATCTGCAGGAACTACACAAAAAGGAAATAGTTCTCTAAATACAGATTCTACAGGTACTGCAAAAGGCAAATAACCGACTTATTATTACTTTTTTATTGATTACTAATTTCACTCCCTCAACTTGATTAATTCTGAAAAAGCCTGTAATAATTAATTACAGGCTTTTTTAATTGGAGAAAATTATATTTTAAACAGACTCCAAATACGCTTTAAAATTTAGGATATCGTCTTTTACCAGTTTTTCAAAATATGGATTAAGAAGTTTTGCGGCACTTTCTCCTGCAACGCCCAATGGTGCGTGATATGAAATAGTAACATCAATCTCTGTAGCGTTTCCTTTTGGTTTAAAAGTTACTTTTCCGGCATTTTTAATTGTAGAATCGGGTAGGGAATTCCAGCTGATTAATTTTTCTTTTTCATCTTTTACGATTTCTGCCTTCCATTTTATTTTTCCAATTCCAATAGGTCCTTTGGCTGTCCATTCAGAGGTAGTGTAGTTTAGAGGTTTTACAGATTCAATATGATTCATAAATTTTGGTAAGTTTTCGAAATCACGCCAAAAAGCATATACTTCACTAATAGGTTTTTTGATTACACTATTAATTCGGATGTTTACATTTGATGCTTTGTCGTTTTTTAAATGATCAACTGCATCATAAACAGGGCAATATCCGGAAATTCCTCGTAAAAGCATTGATCCGCCAACACCAATTTTTCCGGCATTTTTATTTTCTTTGGATAAACCGGAATATAAAAGATATGCTCCGCTTGTAACCATTAAAACTCTTTCGAGGGTAGATACATTTGTTTTAAGTTTTGATTTTTTTTGTATCGAAACTGATATATTTGTTTCCATAATTTCTAATTTTTAATTTTATTATTTATTTTAAGAATAGTTATAAGAAAGTTTTGTAAACCAAAAAAGCAACCAAACCGAAAATAACATGCGCGATAAATAGCTGTGTATAATATCCCTTAAAATCGATATTGGGTTTTTGCGGAATAATTTTAAATAAAATCATCCAGCCCAAAATGCCTACAATACCGCTTATTGCACCAAAAAGTAATGCAACTCGCCACGAAAATCCTACAACATCATACAGCCACAAATAGTGATATATAATAACAAAAAAAGCTCCGATAATATAATGTAAAATCCACGCTAATACTCTTTTTGTTTTGAGAGATACTTCGATGTGAAATCTTGTCAGGATGTACGTAAGCAAAACTGGCTCTTTGTATAACTCTCTTACGCTTGCAGAAACGGCATAACTAAACAGCGTCATTACGCTTGTTGCTGCGATGGAAGAAACGAAGATTTGTAAAAATGCATGAAAGTTCATATTAGTACTTTTTGAAATTAGGTTACTTAAAAAATGTACTTCCAGGTCATCAACTTTATTAAAGTATCAGCATGAAAAAAACAACGTTGAGACAAGGAAGTACAATATCTTTATTAGGTTTCATTACTTGGCAGGACTTTTTTTAATCGCTATTTTATTCGAGAATTGACGTGGATGATTTACCGGATCTATTTCTTCAAGATCCTGATCAATATCTTCGGTTAACGAAACATCTCCGGAAACATAATCTTGTCTTTTTTCATTATCAGGATTTTCGTTGTCTTCATCATCTTGCTTGTCGTTTTCTAATGAGTCATCATTATCTTCAGAATCGCTTTTTCCAAAACCATCATCATTTCTGGCATCTCTTTCATTTTGTAATTTTTCATCCTCACTCAAATAATCCTCATTCAAATCATTGTCATAATCCTCATCAGGATTTGTGCGTAAATCATTGTCATTTTCATCGTCGAGCTCATCATCACGATCCTGTTGATTACTAAAACTTCGATTTAAGTTCTGCTCTATGTCATTGGTGATCGAATTATCAAAAGGGATAGTATCATTTTTGTTAGATGGATTTGTATTGTCTTGAAAATCCGTGTCAGTTTGACCGTAATTTTCTTTTTCTCTTAAGTTCATAATAGTCAATTTTAAGTTTTTGTATGATTGTAAAGTTACACGTACAGAAAATCAAAATTTTATAAAACAGATATTTTGTAATTACATAATTTACAGTATATCAGTTGTTTTTGTTAGATTTCGAGAAATGTAAAGGGATAGGCAGCCATTATCAAATAGGTAATTATAATAATACTCATAAGAAAAATAACGACCGTAAGGATTGTTAAAAGCATTGTAGAATATAAATATTCGCCACGCTGTAAAAGTCTGTGTACTTGTCTGTATTTCCAGTAGGATAACAAGATGGTAATAGCGCCTGTAAGTACTAAAGAGATACCAATAAATATAGTTAGTCCATTTTTTGGAATAGTTGAATCTTTAAAAAACGTGGACGGTAATTGATTGACAAATAATGAGAACTTTACAATCACGAAACCAAATACCATAATTCCGATGCCAGTACGAATCCACGACAAAAACGTGCGTTCGTTTGACATATGCTCATTAATCATATTATTATTTTTGTTATCCACGATATTCTTATTTAGTAATTTTAATATTTTGCTTTTATTTAAAGTATTATCAGCTTTTGCCTGCTGCTTTTTTCAAAGATTCTGCCATAGCCTGGGCATCTTTTTCATAAGTGCTTTTGTAGTACTCTAAAAGCTCGGCTTTGGTCTTTTTTGCATCTTTGGCATGGCCTTCCCAAATAACGCCAAGTGAAGTATAAGGCGGAACCGTAACACCAATGCTGCAAAAGAAATTCGCAATATTTCCCGTAATATGTTCTACACCATCTGAATCGCCTGTTACAATTACACCGCCAATTTTTTCGTCAAGCGGAGAATCTTTTCCGCTCAAAATAATGTCGTAAACCTCATCAAGCCTTTCAATGCATCTTTGCAGTTCAGAGGAGTGATTGTTCCACCAAATGGGTGTTGCAAATAGTAAAATTTCAGCTTGCAGAATTTTGTTGTAAATATCCGGCCAGTCATCTTTTGTGTCCATTTGCGTATAAGTTCCCGGAACAATATTGTGATCAACAAGTTTTATTATTTCGAATTCAATTTTTTGCCGAATCAGATATTTAGCAAAAAAATCTACAAGAATTTCTGTGTTAGATCTGCCTTTATTTTTTAAGGTGGCGAGTAGTATGATAGCTTTCATATGTTTTTTATTTGATATGGATTTTGGATAGATCAGTTTCTGCAGGACCGTTGATGACGATACCTTCTGCGTCAAATCGTGAACCGTGACAAGGACAATCAAAAGATTTTTCATCATTATTCCATTGTACAATGCAGCCCAAATGCGGACAAACGGCAGAAAATGCTTTTAAGGCATTGTCGTAATCGCGATAAACAGCAATTTTATTTAAGCCTGAAGAAAGTACAGCACCTTCTCCCGCTGGTAAATCGGCTGTGTTTTTTAAATCAGAGCCCTTAATCCAGTCCAGATATTGTGAAGCCATGTTGCTTGCTTCTTTTATAAAATCACCGGTCGTTTTTAAGGTAATTCTTGACGGACTATACAAGTCTTCCCATTTGTTTTTAATGCCCATAATGCTGTCACAAATAATCATGGCGCCAATTGTAGTATGTGTCATTCCATTTCCGGAATCTCCTGTAATGATATAAATATTGTCATCGCCGGGATTTTTTCCCATAAAACCTAAAGAATCCACAGGTTCCATCACCTGACCCGACCAGCGATAGGAAATGTCATCCGGCATAGGGAAATAATTTCGTGTCCAGGCCTCAAGTCTTTCATATCTTTCAAATTCAGAAATCCCTTCTTCATCGGCCTGACCTGTTTTGTGGTCTTCACCTCCGGAAATCAGTAAATCGTATTCGTCATCATAATTTTCCAAACGAACATAGTGATAAGGCTGAGAAACCCATTTCGATTCCTGATCGCCGGTGTCCCACCAAAGCGAGTAGGGAAGCTGCCCTTTCGGAATTTTGGCTCCAATAACATAAGTTCTGTACGCGTGTTGTTTGGTGTGCATTGTTAAGACATCATTTATGGGCGTATTTGTTGCCACCACGATATAATCTGCAGAAAAAGTAAAACCGTTTACTTTCGCCCCTTTTTTGTTAATATCTTCTGCACGAGCTTCGGTGTAGATAATTCCGCCAAGAGAAACGATAGCATCGGCAAGTCCTTTAAGATAGTTCAGTATATGAAATTGTGCCTGATTGTTAAAGACGATGCATCGTTGTTTTTCGGCATTGACCAAAGCAGGAATTTCTTCTAAAACCGAAGTCTGCAATCCCGCTTTTTGTGTTGCCTGAAATTCTTTATCCAGATTTTCTTCCTTGTCTGTGGGATGCAGAAATAAGTAACCGTTTACTCTTTTAAAAGAGCAATCGATATTTAAGGAAGTAACAATATTTTCAATTTCGTCGATAGCGGCTACATGACTTTCGGCAGCAAGTTTTGCATTTTCTTTGCCAAAGGTTTCTTCAAGAAAAAAATAACGATCGTCGAGCGCGCAGGTTAAATGTGCCGTTGTACGTCCGGTTTCGCCGCTGCCAATAAAACCATCTTCAACAAGTACTACTTTTTTACCTGCTTTTAATAATTTATAAGCAGTTGTTAATCCCGCAATTCCACCACCAATTATCAATACTTCCGTTTGAATATCCTGATCAGGTTTTTCAAAAGAAATAATGGGAGCAGAGTCAATCCAAAATGAAACATTTTCACCCGAAGTGATGCTGGAGCTTTTTAAGGTATTGTTTGATTCATCCATAATGTAATTTTTTAGAATTTAGAATTTACAGGAGAAATTTAAAATCTGTATAAATTCATTTTTAAGAGGTTGATATCAAAGCTACTAGCTATAAAAACAAAACGTTTACAGGTTTAAAGGGAAGTTTTATAAGATTTTCAGTTATGTTTTTAGGTAACAAGGGATATTACGTTAATGCCTAAAAACAAATAAGGCTGTCAATTGACAGCCTTATTTGTTAGTGTTTGAAATATTTTTATTTATTACTGTTTTTTAAAGCATCCAGTAATTCTACCATATCTACCACAGCATAAGTCGACGAATAATCTGAGACTGC
Organism: Flavobacterium sp. MEB061; assembly: GCF_000834715.1. Lineage (NCBI taxonomy): Bacteria > Pseudomonadati > Bacteroidota > Flavobacteriia > Flavobacteriales > Flavobacteriaceae > Flavobacterium > Flavobacterium sp. MEB061. Next base: position 21,860 of record NZ_JXQR01000008.1, read on the forward strand.
ATAAGGTAATATAAGACTACCGTTGTGAATAATCGCCCCACAGGAATACACGACATTGGGTACGTAACCTTCTCGTTCATCTTCCAGAGGCGAAAGTAAAGGTTCTTTAAGTCTTCCAATTTCTTTAGAAGGATCATCAAGATCAAATAAAGAAGCACCAATACAGTAACATCTCATGGCACCTACACCGTGTGTAATAACAAGCCAGCCTTCTTCTGTCCAAAGTGGTGATCCGCAATTTCCTATTTGGGTCAGTTCCCACGTATATCGGGGCTCCTGCAAAAGAATAGGAGTGTTCCATTGTGTTTGTCTGTCAGAATACATGATGTAATTATTAACACCATCGATCCTGGAGAGCATTGCATATTTTCCTTTTATTTTTCTTGGAAATAAAGCCAGGTTTTTATTTTGAGCACCAGCACCGTGCAGAGGCATTACCCTGAAATTATAAAAATCCTCGGTCGAAATAAGTTTAGGAAGTATGGCATGACCATTATAGGCTGTATAAGTTGCCATGACGCGGGTAGAACCGTCATCATCTGTAAAACGTACAAAACGGGCATCTTCAATACCACGGCTTTCAGAATCGGAAATTGGAAATATAACACGTTCTGTTATATCAGAATCATGTTTAAATTGCAAATCATAAAAGGAATTTGCCAGCCAGATGATTTCTTCAAGTGCTGTTCGTCTTTCCTGACGTATAGAAGGATCTTGCAAGGCATCTTTTACCATACTTTTTAAAACAGCATATTCAAATTCATCCGGTAAATCCTGCATGATTTGGGTAATATATTTGTCCTGCGTATGCATTTCTGAAAGCTTTAATAAAAATCTTTCTTTGTTGTATAAGCTTTTGTGTTCAATCTCTGCCTTATCAATGTTATTACCATTTTTCATTATCTGCAGATTATTGTCTTTATCGAGAATTCCTCGTCTAAAAACTATAGAAGAAATATGACCTTCGCCTGTGGCACGAAACGAAATGATAACGCGTTTTGCTCCTGCTTCCAGACCAGACTGATCAAAATCTTCGATAATAGACGGATTGAAAATCGCTGCCGATTCAATAGCATATTCCATTGTACAGAAAGAACCTATAAGCATTTTTCTATCTACAGAAAGGGCGTCATAGTCTATTTGCATTCCTTCGATAATGTATCTGATTTTTTCGCAATGTTTGAAAAATATATTCGAGATATTTCGGTGACGCCTGGCAAATTCGCGAAGTGTTTGTTCCAGGGTTTGTAAAACCTGTTTTTCGTCAAGCAACATTATGCGGCTTACCATTTGTTGTGTCCGTTCTTCACCATTCATAAAATATCGTGCAACAACTCTTTTAGAATCTGGGGTAAATTTTATATTTTTTCGAATGATTGGTACTCGCATAGTTTTGTTTTTTAATTACAGTAAATAAGTATATTTTTTTTTAAGTAATGCTTTTCAGGATTACCTGTTTCGTTTAGATAAATATAGAAATACAGATGTTTAGAACAGGAACAGTATTTTTCTATTACTATTTCTAAGTTAGTAATTTTGTGAACGAAAAAAAACTTAATTTTTTATTAAAACTTGATGTCGATGCTTACTTGTCAAACTGCTTTTAGGAAAAATCAATTTGTAAAGGCTGAATTGTATGTAAAGAGGGAATATCAAATTTACAAAAAAGAATAAATAAATTATTTATAATTGTTTGATTTTCAATAAAATATTTTTCATTTCTAAATAAACCTAAACCTGTAAAAAGAAAAAAACGGGATAAAAGAGGTTTTCTTTTTTTCCCGTTAATTAATTGAACTAATAATATTTATAACTGTAAACTTTATTCTTTATACAAAATAATAACCGCTTTGTAACCTTTACCAACATTCCATTGGCTTGATTCGATAGCTACTCCCTGATCATCATAAACCTGAAATTCAGCCGTATTTGGCGAGGCAGAACCTTCATTCAGAGCTTCAAAATCAATTTTATTGATCCCTTTTACTAAAGTTATTTTGAATCCCTTAAATTCTCCATCAAGTGAAACTTCCGGTTCAATAACTTTATCATTAAGGTAAACTTTAATTTTATCGCCATCTACAAAAGCGGCATCTCTATAACGAATTGTAGATGTAATAGATTTTGTTACAAAGCCTCCTAAATATTCATTTCGACGATAAAAAATTCCCGGTACATTGGCTTCTCTTTTATATAAAACATTATTATTAAAAAGCTCGTCCGGATTAATTTTTAAAGTAACCGGTTCTTTTGGAATTGTAGGATCATCTGCTTTTGGCGCTTCTTCCGTTGGCGGAATTGCTTCTTTATTGTCTAAATTTTTAGATTGGATTGGTTTATTTTTATTGTTGAGTTCGTCCTGTGCATATCCATGCATTGAAACACTGATGATGATAATCAAAAACAATATTTTTTTCATACTTTTTAAATATTTTAATCTCTTTATATAAACATTTAATTCTGGCATTTATTGCCTTTAAGAGAATTGGTTTTTTAATAATTAAGGAAATGATGGTTTAAAAAACGTTACCAGATTTAAAGTAGTATTAAACCTTAATTAAAAGCATGAAATTTTAAATCCATTATGACTTTCAATTTTGAATATTAAGGTTCAGAATTTAGGTTCAATAACAAAAGCGTTCAATTGAGCCATTTTTGCGTTCCTAAATTTCCAGACGTCACAGTAATCGTAAGTTTTTATTTTTCCGTTTTCATCTTTCATTTTGATTTTGCCAATTGCAATAACAAAGTCATCTTCGGCCACTAAATTTGCTACTTCAAAATTTGGCGGCTCTTTGTAGGCTGTTTTCATCCAGTTTCTAACGGCTTCTTTTCCTTTTAAAGTTTGCTCGCCTGTAAATGTCCATTCAGTATCATCTGTGCAAAAGGCCAGAAAGCCTTCATTGTCACCCTGAGTAATGGCTATGTTAGCCTTTTTGAGTATTTCTTTATTATCAATTGCACTCATACGATTCTAAAATCAGGATTAGTCAATTTTATAACCGTCGTCTGCAAAAGTTTCTGGTTCACGATCATTTTCATCATAATCTTCTACCAAATCATCATCCAGATCGTCTTCATCTAAATCATCTTCGTCTTCCTCCAAATCATCTTCTTCAAGCTCATCTTCATTTAATTCGCTTTCGTCATAATTTTGTTCAAGATCTTCCTGATCGTCTCTTTCAAGAGCATTCGAATACTCATTGTCCAAATAATTCTGATCTTCGTTTAGAAGCATTTCCTGCTCAAAAGTATTTTCGTCACCAATATTTTGTTGTTGGTATTGATCAACATAACTTTGGTTTTCTTCAGTATTATTTTCGTTTTGATCGTAATATTTGTTGCTATCTGTTGTCATAATGATATTTTTAAAGTTGATTTATTATTGCTGAATTTCAGCTTTCTATCAAAATTAACCTCAAAGGCAACAAATTGTCTTATAGCATTAACAGAAAAAATTACTTAATTATCATTGTTTATTATTTATACTTTGTATTTTTTCAAGGATAAGTGTAATTCTTTCTTGAACAGTTAAATCGCCGGAAATTTTTAAAATTGGAAACGGAACGGTTTTGAGCCATTTTTCGTGAGCATTAAAATTCCGGCCTGCAATACCTGTATGGTTATCATAATCCGTTGCACATTCTATAAAGTTTTCAAATTGTTTTATTCTGGCCGGGTCAGTATAAATAATGTTTCCGTATCGTTCAAATTCTCTTTTCTTTAATCTTTCAATTCTGATAGCAGGAGGAATCCAAAGAAAAACTATCAAATCAAAATCAGGAAATACATTTTCTCCCCATTCAAAAATTGATCCTCCTAAAATCCAGTTTTTTAGATTATTCAGGTCTGTTTTTATAGTAGTATTTCTTTCATCAGGATTTCGTTTTACTGTAAAAGGCGGTTCTGTAGTTTCCCAAAAATAATTGTCACTATCAAAATAAGTCAGGTTAAGTTTTTCGGCCAATATTTTTCCTGTTGTTGTTACGCCGCTTCCGGAGGCACCAAAAATGTGAATTTTCATCTTTCAGAATTACTACTATTAGACCTCAATATTACAAAATCTTTTATTGTTTTGAATTTACAAAAGGAGACTGAAATTGTAATATCACCAGAAATCAAAAAAGAATTTGCGAATATTAATAAATTATTAAATGAATAAATCGAAAAAATATCAATAACCGTTTATCTTACATTTGTAAGGGTCTTCTTTAACAATTAAAATTGCATCATGAGTTCTAATTTGGTATTAAGGTTACGAGAGGGAGATGATTCCTGTTTTAGAGAAATCTACGATTTATATCATTTTAAAGTATTTTGTTTTGTAAAAAAATATACTGCACAGCTGGCAGATTCAGAAGATGTTACTCAAAACGTCTTTATTCATCTTTGGAAATATCGTGCAAAATTAGACCCAAACGTAAGTCTGGAAGCCATTTTATTTAAAAGTTCGAAACAAGAAATTTCGAAATGGTATAAAAAGCAAAACAGGATTTTTTCTGTAGAAAACGAACAGTTGATTAAAGAATTGGATTCTCCATCAGAATCAGACGATGATATTGATTTAAAGCTGGAACAAATACAATTATTACTGGATCAAATTCCCGAAAAAAGAAGAAAGATTTTCAACCTTCACAGGTTTGAAGACTTAAGCTATAAAGAGATTGCCATTGAAATGAATATGTCACCAAGTGCAGTTGCAAATCAGATATCGAAAACACTGCAGTATCTTAAAAAGAATTCGGTACAAAATCATGAACTGTATTGGTTTGCGTTGTTTTTTATGAGTCAGCAAAACCTAATTTCGTAACATTCTGCGCGATTATTTTTTACAGTTTAAAATGTATTGAAATTGCTGTTTTTTTGCATCATTTCAGGTCTTTTAGTATTTAGTCATGTTATTACAAATCTTCTTTTGCATTAAGAAAACGTTAATAGTAATGTTAGCCTATGATATTTGATTCATTGGAAATCTAATGTAGTTGTATCGATAAGATTAGGTTTAATTTTCAACAACAAACATTTAAATTGTAATGAAGTCAAAAAGATTAAAAGACGAATGGAATGCAATACCAAACAGAGGAATTCTTCCTGGTGAAACTTCATCTCGTATGTGGAAGAATATTCGAAATGTTACTGTTGATAAATACAAAAACTTTTATAATTGGACAGCTGTTGCCTGTGCCGTATTTGTTCTTGGAATTGGTGTTTATAGTTTGATCCCTCAGGCTAAAATTGAAATTGCTTCGACAAAAACATTCAATAAAGATATTCGACTTTTGAATTTGCCTGATGGTACACGCGTCTGGCTGAATGAAAATACAGAAATTGAATATCCTAAAAAATTTACAGGAAAAGAAAGAACAATTACTTTAAAAGGAGAGGCCTTTTTTGAAGTAAAGCGCGATCCTTCGCATCCTTTTGTTATTAGCTCAGGACCTATAAAAACTACTGTTTTAGGTACTTCTTTTAATATCAAAGCCTACGATCACCATCAGCCGGAAGTTAACGTGAGAACCGGAAAAGTAAAAGTAGAAACGGAAGAAAATACTGTTTTTCTGCTACGCGGAGACAAAGCCGTATATGGCGCCGGAACTTCGATGGTGTTTAAAGAAAAAACAACAGTTCTGGAACCAAAATGGAAAAAAGTGCTGATGTATGTTGATGATTTGACGCTTGAAGAGGTGATTACGAAGTTGAAAACAGATCATCATTTTGAAGTGACTTATCTGGATGAAGATTTACGAAACTTAAAAATGCAGGGAACGCTGGATACGAGACAAGGTTTTTATGAAATGCTGCAGACTATTGCATTTGCATTGGAAATCAAGATTCAATCTACAGGAAATAAGACTTATCTCATTAGTCACTAAATATAAAATTACAAACATTTTAGAATAACATTTTAGCCAAAATCAACTTTGAGCTACAAGACAAGTATTGCAATATTTTAAAATATTAACCCAAAATATCATATAAAAATTAATTCTAATAAACTAACAATTATCAATTATGAACAATGATTTTTCCAGGCAGTTTGCCATTTGGATTTTGTTTTTCGGTTTCCTTTTAGGAACGCACACTATGTATTCGCAAACCGGCACCGTTTCGGTTGATTTTAAAAATTCTACGCCTCAAAAAATAATAGATAATTTAAAATCCCAGACTCCGTATCAATTTATCTATCAAAAAGATCTCGATTTGAGTTTGCCATTGGTTACATTAAAAAAAGACAATGTTTCTATCGATGAAATTTTGACGGATTTGCAAAGCATGACCAATTTAAATTTCAGAAGAAATCAAAATAATATAGCCGTAAACAGTAAAGATACGGGCAAAAAAAAAAAGAAAGGAAAAGTAACGGGTAAAGTTGTTGATGTAAACGGACTTTCGCTGCCGGGTGTAAATATAAAAGTCGCAGGTCTTAATTATGGCGTGCAGTCTGATATTGATGGTAATTATATTCTGGAATTGGAGCCCGGTGATTATACAATCGAGATAAGCGCTATTTCGTTTCAAACACAAAAAGTTACGGGTGTAAAAGTGCTTGAAGATCAGGAAACGCCATTGGTTGTGTCCTTAAAAGAAGATACACAATCATTGAAAGAAGTCGTGATTATTCAGGATTATAAAAAAGCGACGGCTTCGGTTGAAGGAATGTTGCTGCAGCAAAAAAAAGCGCCTCAATTTTCTGATGGTATTTCTGCGGAACAAATTGCCAGAACGCCGGACAGAGACGTGGCAAGTTCATTAAAACGTATCACAGGAGTAACAACTGTGGGCGATAAATATGTGGTGGTGCGCTCTATGGGCGAAAGATGGAATCAGGCTGTTATGGACGGAATTGCCCTGCCGAGTACAGATGCCTATCAGCAAAACTTTTCTTTTGATATTATTCCAACTTCGATTGTAGAAAGTATTGTGGTGAGCAAATCGGCCACTCCGGATATGTACGCGAATTTTGCCGGAGGTTATGTGGAGATAAAAACAAAGGACATTCCAAAAGAAAATTTTACCAATTTTTCTATCAGTACTTCATACAATAGCAGAAGCACGTTTAAAGAACGACTTACAAAACAGGAAGGCGACTATGATTATTGGGGATTTGATGATGGAAGACGTGATTTTCCCAGTGCTGACAATCTTACTGCGCAAAATGTAAAAAGTGATGCAGCAGATCCGAATATTTCTATCCGCGAATCAAAACAATTTACAGAGGATAATTTAACTACTTATAAAACGTATGCGGCTCCCGGTACTACACTTCAATTTGGTATTGGACGAAATTATAAATTACAGGACAATAACAAATGGGGATTTACAGGGTCTTTAATTTTTAAGAATACACAGGAAAAATTAGATATAGAGCATACAGAAAGAGGGAAATACAAAAGCAATTCAGAGTTTTCTGCAGAAAACGAAACTGTAGCATATTCTACCTTTAACAAATACGGGTTTAAGAATTCCGGAGCCACTTATAATTTTAATTCAACTTTGGGCGGAATGTTTAATGCGGCAATTCAGTTTGATAATCATAAAATTACAAGCCGTAATACTGTAATGCACATTTATAACAGTCAATTAACCCAAATTACAGGCTGGGATAATGGAGTTCCTATTGATGATATATTGGATAAAACTACATTGGCCAGAACAGCAGAGACTAATTATCCGGTTTATACGACTTTTATTCAGAATAAAATTGAAGGAAACCACAAGTTTAATAAGCTTGAAATCAACTGGTATGGTGCTTACGGAAATGTTACAAAAGACACTAAAGACGCCACATTTATAAATATGGATCGAAGAAAAATTGGTGACGATATACTAGTTTATTACGATGTTTATAATGCAACCCAAAATATTAGAAGAAGTAATTTTAAAAATGATGAGATTGATTATAACGCTGCAATTAATTTTAAATACTCATTTAATTTTAGTGATTCTTTTACAAACGATATCAAAGCCGGATACTTCGGGACTTATAAAAGAGCAACCAATCAACAGGTATCCGTTAAATTAGAAACCTTTGGTCAGGAAACTGACAGAGGAAATATTTATGGTTCACTGAAAGAATTTTTAGACGGATCAAACTATTACTACGGTGGTTATGGTTGGTTTGGCGGCTTTAAATATGGTAATCAATATGTTGGAGATATCAAAGTACATTCGCCGTTTTTAATGCTTGACAATAAAATGGGGCGCTTTGTACGCTTTGTCTGGGGCGCCAGAGCAGAAAGTTACCTTTACACGCAAATTGAAAGTCAGTCTATAGATTCTGGTAGTTTTGAACAAGAACAAAAAGATGATAAGTTATGGCAGTTTTTACCCTCAGCCAGCTTAATTATTAGCCCTACTAATAAAATGAATGTTCGATTAGGGTATAACAGATCTGTTTTACGCCCTCAGTTTGCAGAACGTTTGAACATCCCATATTTTGATCCTATTCGTTCCTATTTTATATATAATTATACCGGTGGAATTGTTTCAAGTGTTGCCAATAATTATGATTTTAAAATGGAATGGTTTCCTTCCGGTGGCGAAATTTTGTCCTTTGGTGTGTATCATAAAGATATAAAAGACCCTATCGAAAGTGTAGGGGCACTAAGTTCTTCATTAGAAAGAAATGTTTATAACATAAACTCCTATGACGCTAAACTTTGGGGTTTTGAAGTAGAATTTTATAAAAGTCTTTCCTTTTTAGGCGAAGGCCAAACCCTAAAAAACTTGTTTATTAACGGTAATGCTACTGTAAATTCTACCAAGGTAAGATCGTATCAAAGATTAGATGGATCTGGTATTCTGTATGAGGCAAACAGACCGTTGTACGGGCAATCGCCTTACAGTTATAATTTTGGTTTAGACTATGTGGGTGAGCGTTTAGGATTTAGTATTAAGCATAGTGCTGTTGGTGATCAATATATACTGGTGGGATTTGAATACGGTGCCGAGGAAATTCGTAAACCTTATGGTATAACAGATGCGCAGGTGAGTTACAAATTCTTTAAAGAAAGAAACCTGGAATTAAAATGCAGTCTAAAAAACCTCTTTGATACCAGTATAGAAACATACAACAACTTTAATAGTTACAGTAAGAGACAAGACGTTCCTATTGGATCTAACCCAAGGGAGGGATTTGCTCTTGGAGCCGGAGCTACAGATAAATACGATCAGGATATTGATCAGGAATTATTTAAAGCAAAAAATGGAAGAACGATAAGTATATCTATTAATTATTCCTTTTAAATATTTAATAATCAGGAAGATTTTGGTGCTTTATGGCGGTGATTGTTATGCATATTAAGAAACCGTTAACAATAAAATCAGGGGATGATATTTTGATTTTTCAAATGCTAATGTATTTAGTTGTAAGTATTAGATTTCTTTTTTGTTTAGTGCATGAAGCAAAAATGGAATAAAGTACTTTAAGATGTTCTCTAAATAATTTGATATAAATTTTAGAAGAATGGAAAGCAAACCTTTTACTGCGTTAAAAAAATCCTATGAGTAAAAGACGGAATATTAGGTATAAACGCCGATGGTAAAGCGGGATCGTTTATTGAAAAGAACTTTACCAAAAAAGAGAAAGACCTGAGGAAAGATATTTTGCTGCTCTCTCCAAAGGCCTAGTTTGTAATTGCAGCAAATATAGCATTAAATAAATTATTATGAAAAAATTTTTTCTATGTGCAATGATTGCTCTGGCTGTGAGCTCTTGCCAAAATGATGATTCAACTGCTGATTCTTCTTTTTCTATGAAAGCTGCTGGTGCTGACTACAGTGGATATCCTGGAACAGTACAAACTGTTAGTGGTGATATTACAACAAACACTACCTGGACAAGCGATAAAGTTTGGGAAATTGAAGGTGTAGTTCGTGTAAAATCTGGTGCTACATTAACCATTCAGGCAGGTACATTCATTAAGGCAAAACCTTTAGCCGTAGGAGTTGCTACAGGAGTTCTTGTAATTACTAAAACAGGTAAAATTGATGCACAAGGAACAGCAACTGCTCCGATTATTTTTACAAGTTACAATTTATTAGACGGTGCTGCTACTACAGCTACTCCTGGAGATTTTGGAGGTGTTGTTATATTAGGTGACGCTGTTGTAAATAACGGATTGGATAATAACATTATCGAAGGATTAGGAGATCAGCCTAATGTTTCTGATTTTTACTATGGAGGTTCTAACAATGCTCATAATGCAGGAACTTTACAATATGTTCGTATCGAATTTGCAGGACGTATTATAACTACTTCTCCTGATATAGAAATCAACGGATTAACATTTGGTGGAGTTGGTTCTGGTACAACAGTTAACCACATTCAGGTATCATACGGTAGAGATGACTCATTTGAGTTTTTTGGAGGAACAGTAAGTGCTACACATTTAGTTTCTTTTGCACCGGATGATGATAACTTCGATTTCGATTTTGGTTATACAGGTACAATTACAAAAGCGATTGCAATTGCAGATAGTAATTCCAGCCACAGTTTAAGCAGCGGAAATCCTGATTCTAACGGTATTGAGTTAGATAATAATGCTTCAGGAACACCTGCTACAACTGGTATCATTACACGTCCTGTTCTTAATCAATTGTCAATCATTGGTGTAAGCTCAACTACAGTTGCTGATTTATACGAAAATGCTATTCACGTACGCAGATTAGGACAAATAAGTTTAACTGATGCAACCGTTACAGGATATAACACAGGAGTTAGATATGAAGCTCCATCAACTCAGGCTAGTTCTTCTTATTTAAGAGTATCAATCCACGGGTTTGATAATGTAGCTCTGCCAACAGGAACAACTTTCTCAGGTTTGGGTACAAGTATTTCAACTGCAAATCCAGCTCCAAAATGGGGTCTTACACAGCCTTTCTTTAATGATGGCGTGCTTAATTTAACAGGTAATACAGGTGCATTTAGAACCGAACCTCTTTGGACTAATACTTGGACAAAGTTTACTAATTTTTAATTTATACAGCGGTTAATTATTAAAACTACATGGGCAGATCTGTATCTGCCCATGTTTTAAAATAAAATTTAAAATTTAAAAAAAATGAAAAAAAATCTACTTTTAGTATTATTTATAATGATGACAACAATAGCATCTGCTCAATTTACAATATGGGAAGATGATTTTGATGATGCTGATGCTTCTGACTGGACTTTATTAGACAGAGATGGGAATGGAAGTAATTGGTTTGCAAGAAAAAACATTCAGTTTGATACAGAAACAAATGCTGTTATAGACGGTACTATTGATGTTTTAGGTACTTATAATATTGATTTAGCGAATGGAGGGATTCCACTTGAAACTAACGAAGATAATTTTGCAATATCACCTGCCATAGATGCTTCCTTTTATTCTGGAAAACTATCCTTAATACTACATGCACAAACTAGTATTTATGACAGTCCTCAAAGTTTATTTGTATATGGCTCCACTTCGCCGGATCCCGCTTCTTTTACACTTATAAATACAGTAACTTTAGAAAGAGCAACACCTGATGAAGCAGAGTTTAAAGATTATACAGTTGATATTTCGCAGTTTAAGGGTGAAACTGCAGTTTACATAGCTTTAGGAACTATTAAAGATATACATTTTATTGGTTACGAAATTGATAAAATATCTGTTACTGCCGAATCACTTTTAGGAGTTGATGATATAACACTAGAATCTCAGATTTGCAGAATAAACCAAAATCCGGTTCAGGAAAGTTTAGAACTACAATTGGCAGAACAATTTCAAAACGAAGAAACAGCATTAAAAATCTATAATGCAAACGGAATTTTAGTTAAAGAATCTCCATATAAACCAGAAAATTTATCAGTTAGCGATTTACCACAAGGCTTTTATTTCCTTGCAGTGTCTAACAATGGTGTTTCTAAAAAATTAAAATTCATCAAAAAATAAATTTGGAATTTTTATGATTTCCGATACCTAAAACCTTTACAATAAATAAAACTGAATATGAAGAATATCTTGACAAGAGTATTAATTTTCTCTATCATAATTGCATTTTTTGAATCTTGTAACAATGACGAATTGATTCCGTATTATGGTACAGAAACCAATGTACCCGGAAAAATCGTTATAACAGGTTATAGCGCCCTGAATGATTCTATACAAATAAATGTAAACGGAAAACTTATTGAAATAGGGAAAGAGAAAGATAAAAAAACGGCTTTCACAAAAAAAATTGAGACAGAGTATCAGTTAGTTTATTTTGGGGATAAAGCAAAAACTTTTGAAATAACGGATAAAGTAACGAAAAAGGTTTTTCGCAGCTATAATTTTACTGCGGAAAAAACCATTGATACAATTTCGTTTTTCGCAAAAGAAAACATCTGGATAGAGAACATTTCAGCAATAAAGCCAGGCGTTTTAAGTAAAACAGGAAATACGGGTTATAAGTTTATATTTCCAACACAAAATTTATATTCTAAAAGTGGATATGAAGGAAATCTTGACGGAATCCTGCGTAAAATTAACGGCCAGACAATTGGTAAAGTTGAGAATATCAACAAAGATCAATTTAGTTCTTTTATTGAATTTCCGTATAGTTCGCCTCCTACAATTTTAATGGAATTGGTAAAACACGGAACAACAGAATCGTACGTTCCGGGAAAAAAAGTTATCGTTATTTTAACCATGTCTGTTAACAAATCTAAACTAATAGTTTTAGATGAAAAACCAGATGCAAGCGGTGCTTTTGCCAGCGTAGACGGAAATTTAAATTTGGTTGATTATTTTGTTTTTAAATAAATAAAATAATATCAGGAATAATAAAATTGAATTCATATTTATAGATTTTAAAATGAAAAATAAAGCGTTAAGCTATCTTTTTTATGGTATTATTCTTTTGATAGAAGTTATCATTCTTTCTTCCTGCTCTTCAGATGATCCGGAGCAGGTTTACACAGAAGGTACAAATGAATACACCAATGAATGGATGTACGGGCAAATGAAAAAATATTACCGTTGGAATGATGCAATGCCAAATCAGGGCGATTTATCAGTAAATCCCAAAGAGTATTTTGCAAGGTTATTAAAAACTGATGATGTTTTTTCGTATGCGATGCATCCCGCTTTACCGGAAACAGCCCCAAAAAGTCTGCGACAAAAATTTGGATTTGATATTTCGTTTATGGAATATCAGGGCAAGGTTCTCGGCGTAATTTTATATGCTTTGTATGATTCCCCGGCCAAAAATAATGGTTTGGCAAGAGGGCAATTAATAACAAGTATTGACGGTGTCGAATTAACTTTAAATAATTACGACAGCCTCTACAAAAATATGACAGCAGCAACGCAATTAAATTTGAAATTAATTTCATACTCAGCTCAGTTGGGATTTTACAATGAAAAACAAGTTGCTATTTCTCAGGGTTTTTCGTTTTCGCAGCCACTTTTAAGCCAGGTTGTTACAGAAGGAAGCACTAAAATTGGTTATGTCCAAATTCCGCATTTTGATGTTGGTATGGCACAATTATTCCTGCAGACTTTTCAGGAATTAAAAAATAAAGAAATAACAGAATTAGTTTTAGACCTTCGCTACAACGGCGGAGGAGATATAGCTTCGGCAACAGCGTTAAGTATTATTTTGGCTCCCAACATAAAATCAGGTGATTTGTTTATCGAGTTTGAAGGAAATAAAAACGGTGGCGTTGTAAAACAGTCTTTTCAGCAGGCATTAGAAAGTAATGAAAAAAGTATAACCTTTGAAGCGCTTAAAAACACGCATCCAAATATTCAAAAAGTATATATTTTATGCGGAAAACATACAGCATCGGCTTCAGAAATAATCATAAACAATTTAAGCCCGTTTATAAATGTAATTACAATAGGCGAGAAAACGGTTGGTAAAGACGTTGCGGGATTTCCTGTAGAAGATGACAGAATTTCGGGCAAAAAAGGATGGGTTTTATATCCTTCTATCTATAAATTATTTAATGCAAAGCACGAAGGAGGTTATTCTGCGGGAATAAATCCTTCAATTAATGCAGATGAAGTTGAAAACCCTGAAGTCTTTGCGTTAGGAAATCGTTCTGAAGTTTTATTAAATACAGCTATAAATGCAATATCAGGAAACGCAGGCAAAGCAAAAATGGTAAAATCGCACGCATTACCGCTTTCAAAAGTTTATACCGATGCCGATCCGTTATTGGTTACTCCGTAAATTAAAATTTCCATTCAATATCCAGAATTACTATGCAAGGAATAAGTTCTGCAGAACATCGAATTTTATTGGCCGCATTCCGTAAATTTGAGTACATGTCAAAAATTGCCGGCGACAAAATAGGAGAGACAGAAGATGTAAAAACAAGAAAGGCAATGGAAGAACTTGACTTGCTTTATGACAAGTTCCAAATCTTATTTGGCGAATTGGAGAAATGCACCCGAGATTATGAACTCAAGAAAAAATCTACACGCAGCATTATCAACAAAAGCATCCGAAAATTAATGCCGGCGATGCAAAACGAAAATGATACTATCAATTAATTGAATAACCATTTAAAATTTTTAAGTGGTTTTTGTCTTTTTGACCTTTTTCAGGATTACCTCTTGTTTTTATTCAAAATTTATTTATATCATGATATAAATGTTATAATATTTCTTATATCTCTTTTAATTTTGATTGCTTTTAAAGCCAAAAAAGAAGTTTGTAATAAAATATAAATACTCAGATTATCAATTATTTAAGTTTTTCAATGTTAAGCTTTCACTCAAACTAAAAGCTTAACATTGGACAATGTGTATTAACAGTATATTTGTTAATAATTTGATAACATTAAAATAAAGTAAAGATAACTTTAATGCTAAAAACCACGTAAAATCCTAAAATAATACATGCCGCATGAAAGAAAAAGACATTACAAACACTCAGGACCAAACAGAAAATAGCAATTTGATTACTACTGATGAAAACACAACCAATGTTGAAGCAGGAAATGAAATAATTGCCGAGGAAACTGAAACTAAACCTGCAAATACAAAAAAGAAACCCGCTGCTAAAGTTGCTAAAACATCGACAGTTTCAACAACAGAAACAGCAGAACAAAAAGAAGAAGCGATTTCTCCTGAAGTTTCAACAGAAACTGAGGAAATTGTTTCAGAAGAAGGAGATAAATCTAATACTAAAAAGAAGAATAAAAAGATGAAAGAAAAGGAAAAAGAAAAAGAGAAAAAGAAAAAACAAGTAGCTAAGAAAAAAGAAAAAGCGAAACTGGATAAAAAGAAAGACAAAGCTAAAAAAGCAAAACAAAAAGCTAAAGCGAAAAAGAAAGCTAAAGCGAAAAAAGCAAAAGATAAAGTAAAAGCGAAAAAAATTGCTAAAAAGAAAGCTAAAAAATCGAAGTCAAAATCGAAAAAGAAAAAATAAAAAATAAGCCCTGAATTTCAGGGCTTATTTTTTTTATAGCTATTTCAGAGCTGCATTTTTTAACTTTACCTGTTTGATAAGATGTAATGAATCTGAGATAAGGGATTTAATTTCCAAAGCAGGAATTTTGGCAATTTCGGCAGCATTTTTTGTTAGTCCGTCAATGCTCATCTTAGCAAATAAAAGATCACTTTCAAACGATCTTAATATCGAATTTTCTAAAATTGTATTCTTTTTATAGTAGTAAATGGCATTATGTAGATCTTCAATTTGTCCGGTAAAATCAAAAATAGCTTTTTTAGAAACCGCGCGACTATAATAGCTTGAAAAGTCCAGAGGATTCGCTTCAATTGCTTTGTCAAAATCTTCGATCGCATTGTAATGATAATCCATTTTTTGCAGACAATTTGCTTTTAATTTGTAAGCTTCGTGATAAGAACCTGAGCTAATAGCATTGTCTAAATGAATGATAGCTTCTTGAAACTGGTTTGCGGCATAAAGTTCTTTTCCTTTTTCAAAATGAACAGATTCTTCGCCGGCAGTAATAGATTTTGAAAATTTTCCTCTAATTTTTTCGAGCGTTAAATTGTTGAACCACTTCATATCTTTTGGTTTTTGGTTGGTCATAATTGTAATAGCAAGGAAACGATTTATAAAATTGGGGAGGATTTAAAGATAATTAAAATTTGGAATATTTAGAGTTTATTGTTCAGATAAAATATAATATTTTGAAAAAAAACCGATTATAAAGTATTGTTAAACATTGTTTTAGAATATAATAGTCGCGCGATCTACTGCTATGAAAGAGATAAGCGAAAATTTGTTTTACACAATCAAATCTCCATTTTTAGTCAATACATCCAGGTTGGCAGTAACTAATTCTGTGGCAGTATAACCAAATTGTTTTTTGAAGGCAAAAGAAAAATGAGAAAGGTTTTCAAAGCCAACTTCATAGCAAACATCTATGGCTTTTTTCTTGTTTTTTGTTAGCTCATAATGTGCTAATTCTAATCTTTTTGCAGTAAGCCATTTTTGAGGAGTAGTATTAAAGTATTTTCTAAAATCTCTATTAAATGTCGATAAACTGCGGCCGG
Organism: Flavobacterium sp. MEB061; assembly: GCF_000834715.1. Classification (NCBI taxonomy): domain Bacteria; kingdom Pseudomonadati; phylum Bacteroidota; class Flavobacteriia; order Flavobacteriales; family Flavobacteriaceae; genus Flavobacterium; species Flavobacterium sp. MEB061. Next base: position 38,344 of record NZ_JXQR01000008.1, read on the forward strand.
TTAAATATCCTAAACGGTCTAATGGCATATTAAACATAAAATTGCGTTCCATAAAATGTACTAAATCAATTTTTCCGGGTTCCTCAAAATTTGCGAGAATAGTATCTATTTCCTTATCAATAGTTCTCAAAATAGTGATCGCTTCGGTTATTTTGAGTGAAGCAATATCTTCCGGAAGTGCTGTCATATCAAAATACGGAATCAATGAAGTAAGACAGCTTTCTAATAAGGGATGATTATTATAATAGTTTATTTTTGGAGAGATTGAAGTTTTGGGCTTAATATCGAGATTTGCATAAAAATCTTTAAGTCTGGCAGTAGTTAAATGCATTACCACCGTTTTGTGCGGCTCACCATCTTTTGGATAATTGATAATAGTGGCCAATTGATTTCTGGGAATAAGAAAAATATCTCCTTTTTTAAAAATGTGAATAGTATCTGCCTGAACAATTTTTGTTTCCCCCGAAATAAACCATACCAGCATATGCTGATCGAATATGATATCTGATTTAAAAAACTTGTCTTCATAAGAAGAAAGTTTAATGTCCGGAGTAATATATTTTGCCTCAAATTCCATTTGTCTGTGATAATTCGTTTTTTAAAAATAGGATGAGGTTAAATCAATAGTTTTTTGGAGAACACATTACCAAATTTACTAAAATTATATTTGTAATAATGTTGCCGCCAGTAATGCCGACAACATTATTTTAATTTAATTAGCTAACCTTGAATGTAATTCCACTCATTTTTTCACTAAGTATCCATAAACGTTTGGCATTATCTTCATCTAGCGAATATTGTTTTACACCAGATGATATTGATGTTTCTGTTGCTATAGGAGCGACCTCAACATCTTCGCAGTAAACACCTCCAACAGTATCAAGAAGAGCGCTTGTGGCACACCAGACAGTTGTTGCAGCCCCTTGTGGAATCGTTTTTAAGTTGGCTAAAATCTCAGGCAAAATAGCACCATTTGCATCACAGAAACCCATTTTTTGAAATAATTCTAATGATGCTTCCCTGCCAAGTTCAGTTCCATTGATAGATCCCGGGTGAAGAGAATAAGACCTTACACCAAATTCTTTACCACGATTATCCAACTCAAGAGCAAATAAATTGCAGGCTGTTTTTGATTGTCCGTATGCCTGTAAAGTTTCGTATTCTCTGTATAGAAAATTAGGATCATCAAAATTGAAAGGAGCAAATTGATGTCCTTGCGATGATACATTTATTACCCGTGCAGAATTGGCTTTTTTTAATGCAGGCCACAATCTCGCTGTAAGCTGAAACTGAGCTAAATAATTTGTAGCCAATTGCGATTCGATACCACGATTGTCTCTTCGAAAAGGAACCCACATAATACCTGCATTATTAATAAGTAAATGCAAAGGTCTTTCTGACTGCAAAAAAATTTGTGCAAATGCATCTATAGAATCAGGATTCATCAAATCCATTTCTGCCAATTCTATATTGGGCATATTCTGTAAATTCTTTTTTGCTTTTTCAATATCTCTGGCAGGCACTATTACAGTTGCTCCGGCAAAGGCAAGAGTTTTGGCAGTTTCTAAACCAATGCCTGTATTTCCGCCGGTTACAATAGCAATTTTGCCTGTAAGATCAATTCCTTTAATTACATCATTTGTTGTTGATTGTGCATTAAATCCAGAACCAACCGGATTTTGCATTGCTCCCTGATAATTATTACTTTCCATTTCTTATAATATTTAGTTGATTATTATAAGACAAAGTTATCGGTAAGTTCAAGTAGTGAGTTTGTTCAAAATGTCATTTTACTTTGTTCAAAATGTCATTTTGTTTTTAATTAAAAGATGAAGTTGTTATCCTTTATTGTGCCGAAATAAAAAACTTTTGAAATAGCTACAGCCATTCTCCATAAGTATCATAATCATCTGGTAAATAGGTAAGATACTGAACCATTCTTGGCTTTTCGCCCTTATTTGGTGTTGCACAATGTGGCAGCGCATTGTTCCAGATTATAAAATCGCCGGCCTCGCCAATTATGGGTTCAGCTTTTAAGGTTAAAGCTTTTTCTCTTGGATTTTCATTTGGCAGAAGATCATTTAGCCAATCATTTATAATATTATGAAATCCCGGAACACAATGAAAAGCACCATCATTAATACCACAATCACTAAGATAGAGTAGTCCCTGCAATCCAAATTTTATGGGCTGTTTTAAACTGGTATCCCAATGAAGCGGACTTCCTAAAAAACGAAAATCTTCAGTTTCGGGAGGATTAAAGCTTACTTTGTCTATCGTTTTGTATATTTTGTTTGTTTTATAAAGTTGCTCGTAAGCTTTTTTTATTCTTGTAGAAAATCTGTTTTTGTTTAAAGTTTTATGATTCGAAAAATTAAGCATTAATCCTTTTTGATCCTCGTGTCTTTTATACCAGCTTTGTTTATCATTGGGATCCATTTTTAAGAAATCCCAAATGGCTTGTTGGGTTTCTTTACAATCTTCTTTTGAAATAGCATTTTTTACAATAACATAACCGTTTTTATTCCAAAATTGAAGATCCTGTTCAGAAAGTACTTTGTCTTCAAAATTGTTAATCCCAGTGTTTTCAGTTTTCTGCCTATTGACGATCCAGGTTTTAAAAGTTTTAAAATCAGGTTTTTCAAAATACAAAAACTGCAAAGCATCTTCTATACTAATACCCAATTGATACAAGATTTTAATTTCATTATCCCAAGTTTGGGTATTTGCAGAAGTATGGCCGGAAGGATGTAAAGTACGTTCCCATAATTTTTCAAGAATAGTCCAGGGCATTGTTTTTTGGTGGTTTATGTTTGAGGTTGATTGTTTAATTTTTTAGTAATTTCAAAAATACACTTTTTAAAGTGTTTGATTTAAGGTAAAAATACCTGTTTTGATTCTAAAAATTATAATGTTTTAATTTGTATTTAATTGTGTAACAAAAAGTTAAAATATTGAAACAAAAAAAACTTCTATCTAAGTAAATTTGAAAAAGCTTTATATAAACTTAAAAAATTGCATTATGAAAACTATATTCAAATTCAAACTATTAGTGTTTATTCTATTAATGGCACTAACTTTTTCGTGTAAAACAAATTCTCCTTCAGGAACTTCTACAACAACAGATTCTGATGCTATAAAAGCAGGAGACAGTACATCATTAAATTCCGGAACAAGAGGCACAACCCGAAACAATGAAGGTAATGAAGATGGGGATCCGGCTCCGGGAGACAGAGAAACTCCAAAAAAATAGCATTTTTTGCTAATTGAAACAAAACACATTTAAATTTTATAAAACTCCATTTCGTATGGAGTTTTTTTTTTGCTTTTTGAAAATCTCTTACTTCATTTTAATTTTTAAAAGTAATGCCTTTATGTCTACATAGTTATAAGCTAATTTTCTTTATTTTTGTTAAGGAACTTTATCAAAATTATGGAGCAGTTACGTAAACATATAGAAGCAATAACACCAATTACTGATGAAGAATTTGAATATATCAAATCTTTTTTTTCTGTAAAAAAAGTACGTAAACACCAATATTTAATTCATGAAGGAGATGAGGTGAAATATGATTTTTTAGCCATATCCGGTATCTATAAAGTTTTTTATCTGGATAATCAGGGCAAGGAATATATTGTTCAGTTTGCTCAGGAAAACTGGTGGATGTCTGATTATTATGCTTTTTTTAAACAGCAAAAAGCAGAAATGTATATTGAATGCCTTGAAGATGGAGAAGTGATTTGTTTAACACTCGATTCAAGAGAAAAATTAGCGGCTGATCTTCATCAGATGGAGCATTTTTTCAGAATAAAACTCACAAATGGATATGTTGCTTTACAACAAAGAATTAAATTGCTTTTATCCAGTAATCCGCAACAGCGTTATGAAGAGTTTGCCAAATCATATCCAAGTCTGTTGCAAAAAATCCCAAAAAAATTAATTGCTGAATATCTGGGCGTAAGCCGCGAAACATTAAGTCGATTATACCAACATTCGTAGATAATTTTTTGATCTAAAATAAATCATAAAATGGAATCAGGAGCAGAAATACTTTTAAAATCAGTTAAGGAAATTTGCCCTGATATTACTGATGATAAGCTTTTTGTGTTTGCTTCAAAACTTACAATTGAAGAATTAAATAAAAAAGACTTTTTTGTTCCTATCAACAAAGTTCAAAAAGCAATTGGTTTTATTGCCAATGGCTTAGTGCGCTCTTCTTTTATCGACAATGATGGAAATGAAATCACCGTAGGTTTTTATGCCAAAGGTGATTACGCAACGCATTATCCTGCTTTTATAACACAACAGCCAAGCAAATATTCCATTCAATGCTTAGAACCAACCACTATGGTTTGCATTTCATATGAAAATTTACAATGGATCTATGAAAACTTATCGGGCTTTGAAAAATATGGAAGATTAGTTGCCGAAGAAATTTTAAAACGCCAGCAGGCTCGTATTGAAAGTTTTATATTTCAAACTGCCGAAGAGCGTTATCTCGATTTTATAAAATGCCATTCAGATTTGTTTTAACAGAATATCCGTATCTCATCTTTGCAGTTTTTTGGGAATTGAAAGACAGTCACTTACAAGAATTCGTCAAAAATTAGCCCATAAATAGTTTTTGACACATTTGTGTCAGGAGTACCTTTTGATTATTTAAAATCTTTGCAGTGTCAAATTAAATGAAACTGCAATGAAAACGAATATCTTACTTATACTAGGGCATCCTTCTGAAAATTCTTTTTGTAATGCATTATTAGACGCTTACAGAAAAGGAGTAGAAACTACAGGAGCAAACTGCAAAACGATTTATATATCTAAATTAAATTTTGATGTAAATCTTTCTGACGGATATAAAAACGGAGAAACTTTAGAACTCGAAAAAGATTTAGTACAATCACAGGAACTTATCTTGTGGGCAGATCACGTTGTTTTGTCTTATCCAAACTGGTGGGGTTTCATGCCCGCTATTACCAAAGGATTTATAGACAGAATTCTACTTCCGGACTTCGCATTCAAACATCACTCAGGAAAAATATTCCCCGAAAAACTCTTAAAAGGAAAAAGCTTAAGACTCCTCGTTACGATGGACACACCAAAATGGTGGTTTTACCTCATCTATCGTGCATCACAATATCAAATTCTCAAAGACATTGTTTTTGGCTACGTGGGATTTGATCCTGTCAAATTTTCAACTTTTGGTTTTATGAGAAAATCAACAGAAAACCAAAGAAATAAGTGGTTGAAAAAAGTAGAACAATTAGGAAAACAACTTAAATAATAACAATCAACAATAAAAATTAAACATCATGAAAAATTTAGCAAACGGGCACACAGTTGCTCAAATCAACCCAACAAAAGGTTTTAGAATTCACTTATTGGTATTTGTATTAACGATTCCGATCATTTGGGCAATATGGTTTTTTACCAGCAGAACTTATTTATGGCCATTATGGCAAACTTCAGCATGGGCTGTGGGTTTACTGTTTCATTATTTGGGCGTTTTTATCTTCAAAAAGAAAAATCATTAATCTGAAATTATTGAAAGTGATTTCGATCACACATTTTTAGTGATTTGCCTCATTGGTGCGAGGCTGGTTGTGGTAGTAATTTTGGTTTATAATTAAGATCATTATCAGCAAGTAATCTTTAAAAATAATAATCCTTAAATATTTAAAATTATGACAGCAAAAACAAATCTCTCTATTTCTCAAAGAGCGTTAGTAATTTTTACAACGCTGTTTATGTTAGCAAGTGCGTTTGCAAGCGCACAAACTTCAGCTAAACTTGAAGAAAGTGTTATAGTGGCTAAAATTACTCGTTACGAGGTAAAGAAGGAATATCTGCAAAAATTTGAAAAAGCCATAAGAGACTATGTTCTAAAATCGCTTTCAGATGATAGTAATATTATGGCAGAAGCTTATTTTGAACAAGATAATCAATCAGTTATTTGGTTATTCGAGCGTTGGACAAATCAAAACAAACTGAATAAATTCAGGAAAAATTCAGAGTCAAAAGCAGTAATACAATTAGAAAAATCTGCATTGGCAAAGCCTGAAAAGGTAATCAGCGTAAAAGATTTAGAACCTATTTCTAAGCAGGAATGGCGAAGAGCCAGCAAAGCAGAAGATAAGCAATTAACCATTATGCTTTTTGTGGATGCAAAGGCAGGCACAGAGGAAAACTTCAAAGATGTTTATCACATTGCAATGCCAGAATTTCGAAGCGAACCGGGCGTCGTAACCTATCAGTTATCTCAGTTAGATAGTGATAAAACCCAGTTTGTGACTTTTGAAAAATTTAGAAGTAATGAAGCCTTTCAGTACCATCTCAATTTTCCGCCCATTCAACCTGTACTTGATTATCTGAATACGAGTATAAAAAAACAGCCTTTTCAGGACGGAATTCACAACCTTATCGAATTTGCACCGCTTATTCGTGAATAACAATTTTAAACAGAACAAGTAACAATTAAATCTAAAGAAAAATGAAAACAAGTAAACAAATCATTGTAGCAAGTATAGTAAGTCTATTTGCACTATCAAACGCAGAAGCTCAGGTAACAGTAAAAACTAAAGAAATGAAAACAAATTATTCTAATGAGTTAGAAGTTGTAAATCAATTATCTACTCAATCGGCAGTGGTAAATATGCCCGTAACAAAATTATTGAACGCACCAGGAAACGAAGCCTTAAAAGCTTTCTTTTTTACTCCCGTAAAAGACAAAACGGTTCTTAAAGGAAAAAAAATAGCTGTTCTTGTAGCAGACGGTTTTGAGGAAATTGAATTGACAGGTCCGGTTTGGTATTTTAAAGAATTGGGAGCAGAGGTAGAGATTATTTCTCCAAAATTCAATCCGGCTCCTGAAAGATACGGGCTTGCATTTCCTGAAATGTCAAAAACACATGTAATGGCTATTCAGTACTTACAGCCAGTGGGCTGGATAAAATTTGACCGCACGGCAGATCAGATTAAAGTAAGTGATTATGATGCTGTATTTATTCCCGGTGGAGCCTGGAATCCGGATAATCTTCGCTATGATAAAGATGTGATAAAATTTATTCAGGATTTTAATAAATCAGGAAAATTAATTGCAGCTATTTGTCACGCTCCGGTAGTATTGGCATCTGCTGATATTTTGAAAGGAAGAAAATTAACAGGTTACTGGAACATTCAGTCAGATTTAAAAAATGCGGGTGGAATTGTTTTAGAAGAAACCGTTGTAACTGACGGAAACATTATCACAAGCAGACATCCTATTGATGTAGCAGATTTTTCAAGAGCTGTTGAAAGCTGGTTGATTAAAAAATAATTTCAAGAGATTTGATAGTGAAGAAATAGCACTTTTTCTTCACTATCAAATCATTAAAAAAAATACAATAATAGATTTCAAATTAAAATAGATTATGAAAACAGATATATTTAAGCCGGCAAAGATTGGTTCTTTAGAATTAAAAAATCGTATTGCGATGGCACCAATGACAAGAGCAAGAAATGAAGATGGTATTCCCAACGAAAATAATGTTCTCTACTACAAGCAACGTGCAGGCGCAGGATTGATTGTAACAGAAGGAACAGCAATTTCTGCAACAGCAAAAGGAGTACTTTACATTCCGGGATTGTATACACCACAACAAATTGAAGGCTGGAAAAAAGTAACCGATGCGGTACATAAAAAAGGAAGCATTATATTTTCTCAATTGTGGCACGTGGGCAGGGTTTCTCACACTTCAAATCAACCAAACGGAATCGCGCCCGTTGGTCCATCAGATATTCAGGCAAAAAATACTTCGGCCTGGGGATATAACGAAAATGGTATTGAAGGTTTTGTAGCAGCATCAAAGCCCAAAGCACTTTCGTCAAGCGAAGTAAAAGATGTTGTAAACGATTTTGTAAATGCTGCAAAAAATGCAATTACAGCGGGATTTGATGGTGTAGAAATTCATGGCGCAAATGGTTATTTGGTAGAGCAATTTTTAAATCCTTTTGTAAACAACCGCACAGATGAATATGGAGGAAGCATTGAAAACCGTTCCAAATTTTTATTAGAAATTATTGATGCCACTATCAAAGCTATTGGAAATGAAAAGACAGGTATCAGATTAACGCCATACGGAGGTTTGGGAGATTTGCCTCATTATGATGAAATAGAAGCAACGTATCAATATTTAGCCAAAGAATTAAAGAAAAGAAATATAGTTTACATCCATTTAATGGATCAGCAATCTAAAGGAAGCCATGCGTTGCCAGATGGTTTTATAGAGCGTTTTCGTTCCTGGTATGATGGTGTAATTATTCTTGCCGGCGGAATGACCAGAGAAAAATCTGAGCAGCTTATCGATGCGGGAACAATTGATATTGCGGGATTTGGCGAACCTTTTATCTCTAATCCGGATTTAGTAGAAAGATTGGAAAACAACTGGGAATTAACGCCGCCAAATCGTGATTTGCATTATGGATTAGGAAATCACGGTTATATAGATTGGAAAACTTATAAAGAGCCGGCAACAATTTAAATCTGAATAAAAGCGGTAACAGAGACAGTTTTGTTACCGTTTATTAACGTTGAAATTTGCTTTATTTAGGTTTGAAATTTAATCCGGATATTGTTATTGATTAATTTTTTATACTTAACATTCTATATTACTTTTGATTAGAATAGTATTTTTTATTTATTGAAGAAGTTTAAAATTTCTAAAAGATAAAGGAAAAGTGCCTTGAAATTCATCAATATCTAGTTATATGGAATTGCCTAAGATACCTTTTTATGAAAAATACAGTCTCATTTTTAAAGCAATTGTTGCTGGTGGAGCAATGGGTTTGCTTTATACCGCAGTTAGTAATGCCGGAGCAGATTATCAATATCTAAAACTTTTGCCCGGTACCATTATTGGAATTTCTATTGGTTTTATTGTAATTATTTTTGAGAAGACACTTACTCATCTAAATAACTATTCCTTTTTGGGAAGTATGATTTTAAAAGCACTTATTTATAGTTTCTGTATAATATTGTTTTTACTATTTTTCGTGATTGTTTTTGCAGAGATTTTAGGTCATCTTACCTATCAGGAAGCTTTAAGTAAATACATTAATAATCGTCTTTTTGAAGATTTTATCTTTTCGCTTGGTGCATCAATTTTTCTGATTTTGTTTTTAGAAATTAGCAGTTTGTTAAGCAACCGATTTTTTTCTAATTATTTTACAGGTCGATATCATCGCCCCATGCAGGAAGAACGGATTTTTATGTTTGTCGATGTCAAATCATCCACCACAATGGCAGAAGAGTTGGGAGATATTCTGTATAGCAAATTACTGCAGGATTTGTTCAACGATTTTACTGATGCCATTCTGGCTTCACGTGCAGAAGTTTATCAATATGCCGGAGACGAAATTATTCTGACCTGGAAAACAGCAACGGGTTTAAAAGACCAGCGGTGTTTGTATTGCTTTTATCTTCTTAAACAATGTATTAAAAACAGAAATGAATATTATTTAAAAACCTATAATAGGATTCCGAAGTTTAAGGCCGGAATGCACATTGGAAATGCTGTAACAACCTGGGTAGGAAAAGTAAAAAAAGAAATTGTTTATCATGGAGATCTTCTTAATACAACGTCAAGAATTCAATGCAAATGCAATGATTTTAATCATGATTTTGTTATTTCTGAAGCCATAAAAGAAGCTCTGCCAAAAGATTTACCTGTAACTTATATACATCAGGGAGAAATACTTTTAAGAGGAAAGGCGCAACCAATGAAACTTTATACTGTTGATTTTAATATTGACGAAATTTATTAGTCTGCCTTAATATTGTATTAGAAATTATTATTTAAAAATTAAAATTATGAAAGCATTAGTTATTGGCGCAACAGGTTCAACGGGAGAATTTCTGGTTGATGAACTTTTGGCAGATAAAAATTACGAATCTGTTACCATTTTTGTAAGAAGAGCAACAAACAAAAAGCATCCAAAACTCGTAGAAGAAATTGTGGATTTCTCCAACATAGACAATTACAAGAATTTGATTGTAGGCGATGTCATTTTCTCGTGTTTAGGAACAACGCTCAAAGCAGCAGGATCAAAGGAAAATCAAAAGAAAATAGACTTTGATATTCCTGCAATATTTGCCAGATTAGCCAGAGAAAATGGAGTTTCATCCTTTGTTTTGTTATCTGCTTACGGAGCTACTTCGAAGAGTAAAGTTTTTTATTCGAAGATAAAAGGAGAACTCGAAGACAGCATAGCAGAGCTCAATTTCCAACAGTATATTATTTTTAGGCCAGGATTGCTTTTAAGGGCAAATTCAGATCGTTTTGGTGAATATGCGATGGCAAAAATATTAAAAGCAGTAAACTCAATTGGCTTATTTAAAAAGTTCAAACCACTCCCAACTGATTTGCTGGCAAAGAAATTAGCAAAGGCTCCAACAGTGCTGCCTAAAGGCACTTCTATTATCGAACTTGATAAAATATTCAGTTTTGCCAATATGTAGGACAAAATGTAAATTAATACATTCATACTTATTTTTATAAAGATAGTTATATCTTTGCGCCAGATTTTGGTCTATTTTTCTTAGAAAAAAATAGTTAAAAGGGAATCAGGTGTAAATCCTGAACAGACCCGCTACTGTAAGTTCTGTATAAGTCTTTAAACGTTACCAATGCCATTGTCCCGATCTCGGGATGAGAAGGCTGTTTAAAGATGGAACAAGTCAGGAGACCTGCCACAATCACATAGTTTAAGACTTTCGTGGAATAAAGTTGAACAACAATAAACGGACCTGTCATTATATGGCGGGATTCTTTCTTATTGCTTTTTTGATTATTACATCCCGAAGTTTATTTAATTAAATAAGTGATGTATAATACAAAAAAAATACTTTTATTCATTGTTCTGTTATCTCCTGTTGTACTTCATTCTCAAGTATCTAACGATAGTTTGCGGGTTTTAAAAGAAGTAATTTTAAAAGGAAAACCCTATCAGGAAGTAATTCCTGTACAAAGCCTCTCGGGAGTATTGCTTGAAAATCTCGCGAGTCATAATGTTGCAGATGCACTTCGTTATTTTGCCGGAACTCAAATTAAAGATTATGGCGGTCTTGGCGGTCTAAAAACCGTTGATGTACGCAACATGGGTACACATCATGTGGGTGTTTTTTACGATGGGATTCAATTAGGGAATGCCCAAAACGGAGTTACAGATCTGGGAAAATACTCTCTAGACGACATGGAATCCCTAACCATGTATAACGGGCAAAAAAGTGAAATATTTCAGTCTGCAAAAGACTTTGCGGCCGCTTCAACTATTTATTTAAGAACGAAACGACCTGTTTTTTTAGATGATAAAAAAACAAATGTATTAGTACGTTTCAAAACAATGTCAATCAATTATTTTGATCCGTCTTTTAGATGGGAACAAAAATTGAGTGACAAAGTAAGCCTGAGCGTAAGTTCTGAATATATAAAATCGAATGGGCAATATAAATTCAGGTACAAAAGAAATAATCTGGATGGAACTGTGGCCTACGATACTACCGCAACCCGACACAACAGCGATATTGAAGCACTAAGATTTGAATCGGGTCTTTACGGAAAAATAAAAAATGGTTCGTGGGATGCAAAAGTATATTATTATGATTCAGACAGAGGTGCTCCCGGCGCTATTGTCGAAAATAAATTCTCAGACGGTTTTAGGCAATACGACAAGAATTTTTTCTCGCAGGGAACATTTATAAAAGACTTTACCAATAAATATAAATTTCAGGCAAAGGCAAAATATGCTTACGATTATACCCATTACGTAGCCAGAGATACTACAAATGTGCTTGGCGAAACCGTAACCGAAGGAGCGCAGTCAGACGATAGTTATTACCAGCAGGAATATTATTTCTCGGCAGTAAATATGTACAGCATTTTGCCAACCTGGGATATTTCGCTTTCTACAGATTTTCAATACAACAGATTAAATGCAACCAGAAAAGGAATTAAAACCTTGTTTTCTTATCCCGAACGTTATACAGCATTATTTTCTCTCGCGAGTTCTTACAGAGTGGGTAGATTTAAAGCTTTAGGAAGTGTTGTTGGTACGCACGTGCATGAAGAGGTTCGATACAATGCAAAAGCGCCCGATAAAACAGAATTTACTCCGGCATTATTTCTCGGATATACACCTTTTGCAGCTTACGATTTTAATCTGAGAGCATTTGCAAAACGCATTTTCAGAATGCCCACTTTCAATGATTTATATTATACAATGGTTGGTTCAAGCACTTTAAGACCTGATTATATGAATCAATATGATGTTGGGTTCACTTATAATTTGCCTGTTAAGGAAAGCTTTTTTGACAAATTTTCTATTCAGGTTGATGGATATTACACCAATACCAAAGACAAAATAATCGCAGCTCCAACAGGAAATTTGTTCCGATGGATGATGACCAACATGGGACAGGTAAAAGGCCACGGAATAGAATCGGTTATTAATATAGGTATGCATATTAACAAATTGAACCTTGTTGCAAATCTAACTTATACGTATTCTGAAAGTCGGGATTATACCAAATTTGGAGGCTTGGAATTGTCCTCTTACGGCGATCAGATTCCGTACACACCCTGGCATAGCGGGTCCGGAATACTAAATGCCAATTATGAATCGTGGAATTTCAACTATAGTTTTATCTACGTCGGAAAGCGATATAATGGCAATGTAAACAACATCAGAATCAACGAAGTACAGCCTTGGTACACACATGATCTATCGGTACAAAAAGCATTTGCAATTCATAATTACAAATTAAAAGGAACGGTAGAACTCAATAATGCACTCAATCAGCAATATGAAGTGATTTACAATTATCCGATGCCGGGTCGTACGCTAAAATTTATAATCAGTATTGAGCTATGAAAAAGATAACCGCAAAATTAGTACTTCCTTTATTTATAGCCCTTGCTTTTGTTTCGTGTAGAGAAGAAGAAACCATTTTTCCATCTTCGGATGTAAGTGTTGCTGCACCCAGAAGTGATGGCAATATAGAAGGTTTTTATCTTCTAAACGAGGGAAATATGGGAATGAACCGGGCGAGTATAGATGTTTTTAATTACAGAACAGGAAACTATACAACCGATATTTACTCAGAACGCAACCCGACAGTCGTAAAAGAATTAGGCGATGTTGGAAATGATATTCAAATTTATGGCAACAAGGTTTACGCGGTAATAAATGTTTCTAATAAAGTAGAAGTTATAGATAAATGGACGGCAAAACGCATCAAAAAAATTGATATTCCCAATTGCCGTTATGTAACTTTTTATAAAGATAAAGCATACGTGAGTTCTTATTCGGGTCCAGTTGCTATTGACCCTAATGCAGAAATTGGTTTTGTTGCCGAAATTGATACCACATCATTAGAAATTAAAAGAAAAGTTACAGTAGGATACCAGCCCGAACAAATGGTGGTGCATAACGGTAAACTTTATGTTGCTAATTCCGGAGGCTATAGAGTTCCTAACTACGACAGAACAGTTTCTGTAATCGATCTTGAAACTTTTACCGAAATAAAGAAAATAGACGTAGGTATTAATCTCTACGGTATGCAAATAGACAGTAGAGGAGATATTTATGTGAGTTCAAGAGGGGATTATTACAATACGCCATCCAATCTTTTTGTAATAGATACCCAGACCGATGAGAAAAAAATGCAGTTGGATCTTCCGGTTTTAGGAATGTGCCTTGTCGACGATTTACTTTATTACTATAGCGTTCAGTGGAGTTATCTCACGAATAGCAACAAAATTACTTATGGGATATTAGACACCAAAACCAAGAAAATTATAAGCGATAAAATTATTACGGATGGTACAGATAAGCAAATCATGATTCCGTATGGACTTCAGGTAAATCCTGAAACCAAAGAAATCTACATCACCGATGCCCAAAATTATGTAGTAACCGGATATATCTACTGTTTTACCCCCGAAGGAAAATTAAAATGGAAAACAACAGCAGGAAATATCCCCGCACATATCGCTTTTATAACCAAAAAATAAAACCAGAAATATGTATTACAGATCTATAAAATATTTAAAGTTATTACTGCTTTTTTTCTTTGCAATAGTAATGTTAACCAATTGTTCTGACAGTGATAACACACAGCCAGATGAAGAACAAGTTGATAACAATGAATATAATACCCAACGTTTTACGATAGTGCCTTTAAGTTCAAAAATAAGTGTGAGCGCAGATGCTACTTACAGTTGGACGGCAGTAAATGCTTCTTCAGAAAATTACTCTTTGACAAATAGCACTTCAAAAGAAGCCTTATTCGCAGCGACAGAAGTTGGAACTTATGAATTTAAAGTTACCATCAACGACAAAGGAAATACAAAAACAGAAACAGTTAAGGTTTTTGTAAGCGCAGAAACTAAAGAATTAAAAAGCTATATCGAAAAAGTATTCGAATTTAAACCGGCTCCGGGACAATTTGTCAATGATCTTCCTGTGGCAAATGATGGTGACACTGCCGAGAGAATATTAAGCAGAGCCAATTCGTATCTGGCAAAGAAAAACGGAGATCTTATTTCGCTTGGCGCATTTGGCGGTTATGTAGTTTTTGGGTTTGATCACACAATTGTAAACCTAAAAGGAAAGCGTGATTTTAGAGTTCTGGGTAATGCTTTTTGGGCAGAAACCAATCCTAATCCGAATGCAGAATTGCGTGGCGGAAGCAGCGAAGCCGGAGTTATAATGGTTTCATATGACAAAAACAAAAACGGACTCCCGGATGATGAATGGTTTGAAATTGAAGGCGGGGGACATAAAATGGCTAAAACAATTCATAATTATGAATTAACCTATCACAGACCGGATCCAAACAAAACACCTGTTCCGGGCGGTGGAACCGGAACCGTACTTTTTACAGATATGGAATACATTTATTGGACAGATAATCAGGGTAAAAATGGTTATTTGGCACAAAACAACGCTTACAATCATTCATTGGATTATTGGCCTAAATGGCTTAAAGATCAGGAAACAATCACTTTTAAAGGAACGCGATTACCCGATAATGCTGTAGATGAAAGCGGAACTGGAAGTTATTTTGTTCAGTATGCTTTTTTATACGGGTACGCCGATAATGCACCCAATGCAGATGACGATTCCGGAATAGACATTAACTGGGCCATCGACAAAAGCGGAAAAAAAGTAGAGCTTCCGGGGATTGACTTTGTAAAAGTTTACAACGGTCTTAACCAACAGGCGGGATGGCTGGGAGAAACTTCAACAGAAATAATGGGCGCAACAGATCTACATCTTTTAGGAGAAAATATCCCTACGCGATAAATCAAACAGTATCAAAACCAAAATTATTATATCAGAAATTATGAAAAAAAATGTTACCCATCTTCTATTGTTTGCCCTCGCATTCTCGTTTATCGGATGCAGCAGTGATAACGATAAACCGGATGAAAATGCCAATGTAATTGAAATTACGCTTCAGGAAAAATATGAAATTCCAACATTTACGGTTTTAGATATTGCAGCTTCTGATGCCGGAACTACTGCCAAATACGAGTGGATCATGACAAAAAATCCTGTTAACCAGATAACAGACTCTATTGTTGGAAACTCAAAAGATTTAAGATTCACAGCGATTTATGCAGGTTCTTATGAATTTACTCTGAATGTTACAGCTGCAGAAAAAAAAGGAAGCAAAACGACAACTGTAAACGTTACAAACGAAACTTCAAATTACAATCCTTACATAACAAGTATTTTTGATTTTGATCCAGCGCCAGGAATGTTCGCCAACGATTTGTATAAAGATGGCAATTCTAAAGAAGACGTAATGAAAACGGCTTTGGGCAGAATCAACGAAACCAGTGTAGGTTATCCAATAGATTTGGGAGGTTTTGGAGGTTCTATAATTGTTGGTTTTGACCATACTATCCTTAATGTGGCAGGAACCGAAGATTTTAGGGTATATGGAGGAGATGTATCGAATCCAACATCCCCTAAAGCAAATCCGCCGGCACCGGGATTGATTTATGTGGCTTATGATAAAAATAAAAACGGAAAACCCGATGCAGACGAATGGTATGAAATTATTGGAAGTCAGCACTCGAAAGCCAATACAATTAAGAATTTTAAAGTTACCTACCATAAAAAAGCTGCCGGAGAACCTTTGGTAACATCGAGTGCCCTTTTCTTAGATTATGAACATGTTTTTTGCGAAAACAATCAGGAAGAAACCTATTATTTGGCTAGACCAAGAGCTAAAAAGGAATTTTATCCTTTATGGGCAACACAGACTACAGTTACTTATGAAGGCCTGAAACTAGATGTAGATTTTGAAACCGCACGTGCAGGTCAGACTACTTTGTGGAATTCTACTCCTCCGGAATGGGGATATGCAAATGCCATAAACCCGAATATTGATATTGACTGGGCAGTAGATAAAGACGGAAATAAAGCTAATCTTCCGGGAATCAATTTTATTAAAGTAGTTAACTGTGTGAGTGAACCAATGGGACTTTGCCAGCAACAATCTTCAATGGCGACTGTATTTGCAGGAGCAGGAGACCTTCATATATTAAAAAAATACAATCTAAAAAATAAATAAGTAAGACCATGAAAAAGTATTTAAAGTATAGTTTATTTCTAATCGCTTTTGTTTGTTTTTACGCGTGCAGCAATGACGATCCAAAGCCGGAAGAAGTTATAGAAGAGCCTGTTAAAGACCCAACAATTGCTATAAAATTAGCTTCAGATTTTGCAATAGAACAATATAATGTTACAGAAATAACTCCGGAAGTAGTAATCGAAAATGGTGACGGAAAAACTGCCAAATACCAATGGTCAGTAAAAGTTTCTGATAAAGATGGTGTTGCAAAAGATTCTATCATCGGCGATAGCAAAACTTTATTATTTATTACACCAAAAGCAGGTGATTATGCGATAGATCTTACGGTAACAGTAGACAAAATTGTAAAACAGGCTTCGACTAAAATTACCGTTTCAGAAACCGGAAAAACCTATACAGCAAAAGCATTAACACTTGTAGATTTTTTACCAGCACCAAGCTTTAGTGTAGCGAGTTACACTACAAAAGAAGAAGCTTTGGAGCAAACTCAGGCAACTATAAAAGAAGGTGGTTCTGTTTATTTGGGAACATTTGGAGGATATATTATTACAGCGTTTGACCACACCGTTGTTAACGCTTATGATAAACGTGATTTTACTGTTCAGATGGCAACAGGAACTACTTCGATTAAATATTCTCCCGTAAGTATAGCCGTAGCTTATGATGCAAATAAAAACGGAATTGCTGATGAAAACGAATGGTATGAAATAGCAGGAAGCGAATATTATAAAGCTACAACAGTTAAAAATTACGAACTAACTTATCATAAACCTGATGCCACGGCGAGCCCGGTAACCGGAACAGCAAGCTGGCAGTATGATACAGCCTATCTTCCGTGGACAGACAACCAAAACGGATCTGGTACAATTACCAAAACCAATAATCGCAGACGAGTTAATTATTATCCGGCATGGGCAGCAGATACTTATACTTTAAAAGGAACAAAAGTAGCTATACCGGTAAAAGATGTAAGTGATGGTGCCGGTACAGCTTACAATGTTGGAACTTTTGAATGGGGTTACGGTGGTATTAAAGATCCATCAATAGACATTAGCTGGGCAGTTGATAAAGATGGAAAAAAAGTGCATTTACCGGGAGTTGATTTTGTAAAAGTATATGTGCCAACATTTACAGCATTGGGAGCTGCAGATTTATTAACGAGCGTTTTTCAGGAAGTATCGGATTTAAATTTTCCAAAGAAGTAATTATTTATACTGTTGAATTTGAGATAATTAAGAATGAATATTAATCCATAAATTTTATAAATCATGAAAAAAGTAGTTTATTTTTTGACATTCGGTTTGATGGTGGGATTTTCGTCCTGTAGTAGCGACGATGATGTTTTAGGCAGCGAAAGTAATTCGGCAGTAAAAACGTCATCAAAAACAGCAAAAATCGCTGTTACAGATCCTTCGATAGGAACCACGACAACTCTTAATCTGACTAGTGCTTTATTGAGCAGCGGTATTACAACAACAGGAGGAAAGTACTGGCAAAACACTTATGTGTCTAACACGAACCTAAGTGTAGATATTTTTACATTTTCGCACACTGCGACATCTTCAGGTTATAATTATTGGGATGGTTTTATTGTATCAAATGTAAATGATATTACAAATTATGGCTCTGGTTCGGGTTCGGGCGGATCAGATGGCTGGGTGCCTCATCAATGGGGAACTATGGCAGGAAGCGGTTTTGGAACTTCCTCTACAACAACGCCAGGAACACCGGGAACTTCGGGAGACCCTTATATTGTGGCCTATTGGTCGAGCTATTTAGATCCTCAAAACCCTGAAGGAACTACCTTTAGCGAAAGCGGTTTTTCTAACTGGATTAAAATTGGAAATACAGGAATATATACGGTTGAAGGCTTAAAAATCAATATGCATCCATGGCCCTATTATGGCTGTTTGTATGGCGATGGATTTGCTCAGCCTTTTGCTTCCGGCGATCATTTTGAATTATTGATTTATGGTGTTGATGAAAATGGAGTAATTACAAATCCGGTAACTCAGACTCTGGCAGATTATACAGGATCATCTTTGGTTATGCCAACCGGATGGATTAGTGTTTCTGCCAGCAAACTTCAGGCTTTGGGAGACGTTCAATACCTTGTTTTTCAAATGGCTTCAACAGATTCAGATCCTCTTTACGGAATGAATACGGCGGCTTATTTCTGTTTAGACAAGCTTTCTGTAAAACGTGTAGATTAATTTAAGCAGTTTTCAGATTAAAAAGAACCCCTTTTACCAATTTGGCAAAAGGGGTTTTTCGGTTATAAACAGAATAACGAAGTTATGTAAGTTTAATATTCGATTGAATTATTGAAGCTAAATACTAGTAAATATGTGTTAAAGTTAAATTTTTGAAAGAAATTTGGCTTATCAAACAGTCTTTTTGACTATACATTTGCCGTATTATTACGATAAATTGTTTTAAAATTATAAAAAGAGACGGGAGATGATAGTTTTAGGAGACAAAGAATATTACAAAGGAATTGGCAAAATTAATTTTGAAGGAAAGGATTCAGATAATCCTTTGGCATTTAGATATTATAATCCTGAGCAAATTGTGGCAGGCAAAACAATGCGGGAGCATTTTAAATTTGCAGTTGCGTATTGGCATAGCTTTGGAGGAAACGGCGCAGATCTTTTTGGGCAGGCCACTCACAATTTTTCGTGGAATGAATTCAGAGAACCCATTCAGGCGGCAAAGAACAGGGCAGATGCAGCATTTGAATTTATAAGTAAAATGGGTTTTGATTATTTCTGTTTTCACGATTATGATTTGGTACAGGAAGGACAAAATTTTACACAATCAGAGTTGCGATTACTAACAATGACTGATTATTTAAAAGAAAAGAAAGCAGCTTCCGGAATCAAAGTTTTATGGGGAACAGCCAATTGCTCTTCTAATCCGAGATACATGAACGGAGCCGCAACAAATCCTGATTTTAAGGTTGTTGCAAGAGCAGCTGCTCAGGTAAAATTAGCTCTGGATGCTACAATTGCTTTAGATGGTGAAAATTATGTTTTTTGGGGAGCACGTGAAGGATATCTAAGTTTACTTAATACCGATATGAAACGCGAACTGGATCATATGGGAGAATTTTTATCCAAAGCAAGAGATTATGCGAGACAACAGGGTTTTAAAGGAAACTTTTTAATCGAGCCAAAACCAATGGAACCTTCTAAGCATCAATATGATTTTGATTGTGCAACAGCAATTGGTTTTTTACGCGAATATGGTCTGGATAAAGATTTCAAAATAAATGTCGAAGTCAACCATGCAACATTGGCACAACATACTTTTCAACACGAGTTGCAGGTTGCAGCAATGTCGGGTATGTTAGGCAGTATCGACGCCAATAGGGGAGATTACCAAAATGGTTGGGACACAGCACAATTTCCAAATAATATACAAGAAGTTACAGAAGCTATGCTGGTTTTCTTAAAAGCAGGCGGTCTCCAGGGGGGCGGAGTAAATTTTGATGCTAAAATAAGAAGGAATTCAACAGATGTAGAAGATATTTTTCTGGCACATATTGGCGGAGCCGATGTTTTTGCCAGAGCTTTGCTTGCTGCAGATAAAATTATAACATCTTCTCCTTATGAGAGTTTACGAGAACAACGTTACAGTTCTTTTGACAGCGGAAAAGGAAAAGAATTTGAAGAAGGAAAATTAAATTTTAAAGATTTGTACGATATTGCTATTGAAAATGGTGAACTCGAATTGCAGAGCGGAAAACAAGAACTTTTCGAAAATATTATCAACCGATATATATAGTTTTCAGCTTACCATTTAAGATGAAATCGAACATAAAATCAAAATCCCGTTTCTTATGAAATGGGATTTTTTTATTGTTATTTCCTTTCCTCATATTCTTTCACTTGTTTTTTTGTAGAAAGCCCTTTCCAACTCAATTCAAGTATTTCAGTCAGCAATTTTCTGTTATAGTTGTGTATCCACATGCAGATGTAAGGATAAGCTTTAAAATGGTCCGGTAAATGAAAAATTTCAGGATGACTGTCTAAATACTTATCGCGTATTTCAAAATCAAGCCTTATCGGAATAAATTCTCCGCTGTCATGAAGTCGGCACATTAATTTTCCCCGTACTTTTACAGATGGAGTTCCTTCATGCGAAACACTTTCTTCGGTATTAGGAAATGTCAGGGCAATATTCTTTACTACTTCAAAATCGGCATAGTTAAATTTCATCGCTTGTCTATTATTAGTTACGTTTATTTTAATCAAACATTTAATAATCAATTACAAAGATCAGAAATAGTAACTAGTCTTCGCTATTTTTTTTCTTTAAACAACGTCCTCTCGGTTCATCGCCTTCATAAAGTACAATCTCAGAATGAAGAAATTGAGCGGCTTCGGCAGAATCTTTTACTTTAGTAGCACTGCGTTCTAACATGGCAGATTCAAATTCATTTAAAACACTTGTTCTTATTCCTACTTTTCGCCATTGAGACCTGGGATTACATCCTTTTGAGATTCCCCGAGCCAAGGTAAGTGCATCCAGCAACGCCTGATTTGCACCTTGCCCTTTAAACGGACTCATTGGGTGGGCTGCATCTCCAATTAGCGTTACCTGTTCACTTTTTTCTAATAATTCTTTTTTGAGTAATTCCCTGTCATACACAGGATATCCGGAAATCTGTTCTGCTAATGTTGCCGTCATAATTTGCGGAATAGGGTCGTGCCATTGCGTTCTGCGGCAGGCTTCTTCCTTAAGTGCCTGAGGCCCCTGATCGCTTAAAGCCTTAGCTTCATCTTCTGTCATCGGAAAGCTAAGCTGCCACATCACAGAATCTGCTGTATAAGGCATGATATAAATTCGCTCATTTCCATTAGCGGTCTGAAATACCGTCGCAGAGTCTAATAAAGAACTATTTACATTTTTTAGAGAACTTAAAGGACAAATTCCTAATATTACAATACAGCCAAGATAACGCAAAGGAGCACTGTCTTCGCCAATCAATAACCTGCGAACAGAACTTCGAATTCCATCGGCTCCAACTACAAGATCTGCTTTGGCGGTTTTTATTTCGCCATCTACCTGAAAATTAAGCTCAACGCTTTTATCACTGGATTCTTTAAAATTTATTAATTGATGTCCCCAATGTACAGCATCATGTCCGCCTAATTGCTCCAGTAGCGCCAAACGCAAAGATTGTCGTGCAATATGAATATTGGTGCGTTTGGGAGCCGTTTTTGCATCTGGATCTATCCATTTTCTAATTCCCCATTCGCCAATTACTTTTCCTTCTGTAGTGTGAACCAGATGTTTTGTAGAAATCACGCCATCTTTCAACGAGAAAATACCCAATCCTTCAATTGCTTTACTAGCTTGTTGTAATGTAAGTCCGTAACCCTGAGATCGGGCATTGAAGTTGCTGTCGCGCTCATAAAGCGTAAAAGGAATTCCCCGGTGCAGGCAGGCTACAGCCAGAGCAACGCCGCCAATTCCGCCGCCAATAATAGCAACATGAGGATAGTTTTCTTTATCTGCAACCGGAGGAGTAACAGAAGAAAGCAATCCGGATCCCGAACAATTTAAACAGGTATATAAATGCGCTTTAGGACGAATAGGAGCAGTTCCTTGACCGTTTGTTTTTTCAAATTGCTCTAGTGCTGTTTGATAAAGTAGTCGTACTTTTTTACTAAGTCTTTGACTTTTTTTGCCTCGTCCCTGACATTCCGGACAAATAGTCCAGCTTCTTTCTTCATTTTCGATTTTATCCACGTCCTCTTTTTTCACTTGATTTTACTGCCTTTTATTAGAAAAAATAATCTATAAGTTTATTTTTTTTCCGACGTTGGCAGTTGGCAAATTTAAGCAAAAGATTATCGGTACAAAAGTGCTGGGGAATTTTCGAAGAAAACAGAAACAGTCACAAAAAAACCGCCTGATTTACAGACGGTTTTACGTTATTCGTTTCGATTAGGATCGGTAAATTCTTCATCGTCTTCATCTAATTCATCCGGCGTTTCATCATCAAATTCCTCTTCAGGTTCTTCGTTATCAAATTCCTGAGGATTCTCTTGATTTATTTCTTCGGTACTTAAATCATTTCCGTAATCCGGCTCTGAATATTCTGTTATGGAATGATCTGTTGAAGGAGATTCAATTTCCATTCCCTTATTTATTTTATCATCTTGAAAATTCTGGTCGTCCTGACGGTTGTTTTCTAATTCATCTAAATTCATAATATAATTTTTTAAATTATTGTAGTTACAGTTTACGGATAAGAACTTCTTTTTCCTTTTTATAAAATTAGGAAAGATGCCCTGCTGTATTTTACAGTTATTATACTATGTAATTATATAATTTACAGTTTATGAGATGATTATAATTTGGTAATGGCTTTATTAGTTTTCTTTTGAATAATAAATTGATAGACAGATCCTGCAATAAATAATACCAAAAGAAGTAGTAATGTTTTCCCTATCAAAGGATCATTTATATCTTTTGCCAAAGGATGCCCAACCGGAATACGGGTAAACGTTTCATTGACGGTAGGCAGCATAGACAGTAAAAAACTAAAAGAAAGGGCGAAGTTTTCAAAATAGCGTGCCCTGCCGCTTTCCTTTTTTCGGAAATAAAGAAAATAGGCCGCCAAAATTAAAATTACAACAAGTAATGACAAAACATGACCCGGGTTAAAACCACCATGTTTTGATAAACCCAAAGCAGTTAATGAAGTAATCAAAGTGGTATAAAAATAGATCTTTCCCGTAAGTTTGCTTAAATCTATTTTTCCATATTTTATGAATGATATAAGTGCAGCAACAATAGCAGCAACACCAATAAGGGTGTGAAAAATCCCTAAATTTGATAGTCCCATCTTAATTATATTTAAAAATTCGATGTCATTATTGACAACGCAAATTTGCAATACAAAAAGTGGAATGATTTTGTAAAAAAGTTCAATTATTTGGCAATTTGGCTCAACTAAAATAAACTTTTGTCTATTGCTTGTTATTTAACTTCAATCGGTAATTTGTAGGAGTCATTTTGTATTTGTCGTGAAAACTTTTTGTAAAATTCGCCAGATCATTAAAACCGCAATCAAAAGCAATATCGGTTATGCGTTTATCAGAAAACAAGAGAAGTTCGGCTGCGTTTTCGAGCCTTTTGGTCTTGATATAATTGGCCGGAGAAGTGTTGTACAATTTTGTAAACTCTCTTTTAAAGGATGAAATACTAAGATTGGTTTTCTGTGCCAAATCTTCAATACTAACCTGTAAAAATAAATTGGCTTCTATAATTTGTTTAAAAGTATAAATAGTTGGCGAAAAAAGCTGGGACAAAATAACCTGAATCGTTTCTGCATTTTGTGTCTGCGATAATAAAAGTATGATTTCCTTTAATTTTAAAATCAAAATTTCATCATTTACCAAAGATGGATTTTCGAAATAAAATAAAAGTCCTTCAATATATTTCCGAATCAAAAAGTCATTATTTATTTTTTCGTTTGACTGATTTGTAACGTTATTTTTTGGTTTTTGAAGCAGGAAAGGAAGTTCCCGATCATAGATTTTTTTTAAAATATCAGAATGAAAACTAATAACAACAATTTCATTTGAACTGTTTGAATTTGAATTGGTTATCCTTTTTCCTGTATTTAAGCAATTTAAAAGTACCGAATAATTTCTGGGAATATCAATTTGTTCTTCATCTACATGAAATTGAATATCACCTTCAAGCGAAAATAAAAAACAAGCGTAATCAGAAACAGGAAAATCAAATTGAAATGGCGTTTTTATGGCTACTTTTTGCATTAGGGTTTTTCCAAACAAATCAATTTTTTTATAATCAGTAACCATTTATATGAAAATATTTTTTGTGTAAAATTGTAAGAATGACATGTTTATTATTCACCAATTTCGATTTTGAATTTGATGTTTGTTTTACTTCCGATTCAAAATTAGGGAATTAAAAGATTGGTTTCGCCTTTATTTTTAGTGCTATTTTTATAAGTTTTAGTAAGGATTGTATAAAGATAAATATCTCTATATCAAGTAATTTTATAAAAATTAAAATTTACGAGATATGAAAACGAATAATCAAAATTCAAATCACTCTGATAAAAGTGGATTTGACAATCGAAGTGACACCAGAAAACATCAATATAAAGAACATGATGAAGTTCTGACAAACGATGAAAATTATGATGTTGACACTAAAAAATTTAAAGGTAAAGAAGAACCTGAATTAGATGATAAACTGAACAATGAAGAGAAAAAATAAACTCTTGGAAAAACGTCTCAAAAATAGAATTTGAGACGTTTTTTTTTGCCTTTTATTTCCATTTTCTTACGATTAAAAACCACACAAAATCTTCTGAAAAAAAGAGGCAAAATATTCTGAAAAAAACAGGCTGTTTTAGGTTAAAAAATGATGATTTTTCCATTAAAAAAAAGTACATTTACGGCTTTGAAAACACAAGATAAATTACTTAATAATTCATTGTAAATGAGGGTTTTTGCTAGATTTTTCTTAAACTTTTATTATGGTGAATTTGCATGAAATTTTAGAAATAGATTCCAATAATTTTGAGTCCGTAAAAGACATCATTTTTGAGTCAAAATTAATAGATGAAAAACTGTTAAATTTAGAAAATGCCGTGTTATTTATTAAGTATAAATTGGACCGGAATAAAGCTAAAGTTTTTGTCAAAAAAGAAGATGATATTCCTGTAGCATTTATAGTACTTTATTATAAAGTAAACCCACTTTCTAAAATAAAATACAATTGGCATATTTCATATTTATATGTCAAACCAGATTTTAGAAGAAAATATATTGGTAAAGAAATTATAATGAAATGTATTGATTATGCTAAAAAAACAAAAGTTGATCATATTTCCTTAAATACGGACACTGAAAATTATGCTGCACACCAGCTTTATGAGAGTTTTGGTTTTGTCCGGAAAAATTTTATCTCTAACTATTATTATTACGAAATGAAATTATCGTATGAATAATAAAAGAGTTTTCCTGAAATAGCCTGCCTATAAAATCTATTATTACTTATTACCCAAACCTATATTTTATGATTACAACATTACTTAAGAATTATTTAAAAAATTTCAGTCAGTTTTCTGTAGAGGTTAAAGTTTTAGCCATTACAACTTTTATTAACAGAATAGGTGCAATGGTTGTACCGTTTCTTTCTAAATACATGATGGAACAACTTCATTTTACCTACGGTCAGATCGGATGGGTGATGGTGTTTTTTGGTGTAGGTTCTTTTATCGGAACCTGGATTAGCGGTAAATTATCTGATAAAATTGGTTTTTATAAAGTCATGGTTTTTAGCTTATTCACAAGCGGACTTATCTTTATTTTGCTTCAGTTTTTAACTACTTTTTACAGTTTTTGCTTCGGGGTTTTGTTACTAACAACAGTTTCAGATATGTATCGACCGGCAATGTTGGTTTCACTGGATACTTATGCGACCAAAAACGAAAGAACAAAAGCCTTATCGTTAATTCGATCTTCGGTAAATCTGGGTTTTATGTTTGGCCCGCTGATTGGCGGAATCATTATCACTGTTTTAGACTATACTTTTTTATTTTACATTGATGGCTTAACCTGTATTTTGAGTATTTTGTTATTTGCTATTTATGTAAAAGAGAAAAAATTGCCTTTTAAACTTAATAGTTTCAAATATTTAAAAGAAGGAAATTCGATTTTGCAGGACAAACCTTTTTTGATTCATCTGGTTGTTACTTTAATAACAGGTATTTTGTTTTTTCAAATGTTTACGACTCTTTCTCTTTATTACAAGGAAGTATTCAATTTTTCGAGTGTAGAAAGTGGTTTGTTTTTAGCACTAAACGGTGTATTAATATTACTTTTTGAACTTTCTATAGTGAGTTATGTAGAGTCTAAAAATATCAATAAACTTTTAATGGTGTCGTATGGCGTACTGGCTATGGCGGTGAGTTACTTGTTTTTGTTAATCGAACACAGCATTTTTGCCCTGATAGCAATGATGGTTTTTATGACTATCGGAATTATGCTTACTTTCCCTTTTGCAAATTCATTTGTAAAAAACAGATCTCTTAAAAAACAGGAAGGTAAATTTATGGCAGCTTTTACAATGAGTTATAGTGTTGCCCATATTTTGAGTACCAAAACAGGTATGACAATTGTAACTGATTATGGTTATAAAACCAATTGGGTGTTTTTGACCTGTTTAGGATTTGTAGGTTTTCTTTTGGCTTACCGTTTGGTTTTTATTGTAACAAAAGAAAGTGAAACCATCAAGAAGAAAATTGTCAACTCGCTTTTTACGACTACTGCTAAGTAGTTTAAAAATTACCGCAAAGTTCGCAAAACTATTTTTATTTAATCTCGCAAAGTCGCAGAGTCGCAAAGAAAAACTTAAAAAAGAAAAACTTTGCAACTCTGCGAGAAATAAATTAGCGATCATTGCGTAAAACCTTGCGTACCTTGCGGTTAAATTTTTATACAGTCATTATAAAAAAAGCTCGTAGAAATTACCTTTCAACGAGCTTTTATATCCGGATTTTTAAATAACAAATAAAAATCAGCTTTAACAGAAAACGATTTTATGCAGATTTCTGATTTAAAATCGATTACATTTTTTCAGTAATATCCTTTTTAAATTTATTCAAAAGAGCTTTAGTCATTCCTAAATTTGCTTTACTTGAATCTACAGCCAAATAAATAAAATATTCGTTGTTTTCTGAAATATCAATAATGTGAATTTGATTTGTTAATGAAATCATGATATCATCAATATTTTGGGCTAAACCTAAAGCACTAATTGCGTTTAATTTTGCTTTTACTACTTCTAAGTTAAAAGCCGAAGCCAACTCAGGATCAAAACTGGCAGCAGCAGAATCACTAAAATAAGAAATACCACTTTTAATTTCGGTTACTGCAACTGCAATATAACCTGGAATGTTTTTA
>NZ_JXQR01000079.1:0-270 GCF_000834715.1 Flavobacterium sp. MEB061
TTTCTCTAAAATGATATTGCTAATATTTACTTCTCCATTAGTTGGATTTGGATAAATTGTGGCTTTGGTAAAAGCAGGATCATTAACACCTAAATTTTTACAAGTATTTGCATAAGTTGTAGTTGATTCTTTAATATTCGACCAATTTGCATTTGAATAAGCTGCATCATCAACCTGAATACAACTAAGAGTTGTAAGACCTAGGAAGGTTGTATATAAAACAGATGCTGTATTTTTACCGGTTTGTGTTGGCAGGATGAAGTTTCTGTT
>NZ_JXQR01000080.1:0-242 GCF_000834715.1 Flavobacterium sp. MEB061
GAGGGACTCGAACCCACGACCTGCTGATTACAAATCAGCTGCTCTAGCCAACTGAGCTACGCTGGCGACTCATTACGGGTGCAAAGATAAAATGGTTTTTTATATTTCCAAAATAAATTCACAAGTATTTTAAAGAAAAAACCACCACTAAAAGTGATGGTTTTGTTGAGCCGGCGGAGGGACTCGAACCCACGACCTGCTGATTACAAATCAGCTGCTCTAGCCAACTGAGCTACGCTGGC
>NZ_JXQR01000009.1:0-164268 GCF_000834715.1 Flavobacterium sp. MEB061
TCTGGTTTCTGTAAAAGACAAAACCATCAAGGTAACTTCTTCAACAGAAAACATAAAAGAGGTAACTGTTTTTGATATCTCGGGAAAACTGCTTTACAGCAAAAAGAAAGCAGGCACAACAGAGCTGCAAATACAAAACCTGCAATCATCCAATCAGGTATTGCTTGTAAAAGTTACTCTTGATAATGACTTTACAACAACTAAAAAGATAATTTTTAATTAAAATTGGACAATCTTAAATAAAAAATCCATTCCGCAAAACGGAATGGATTTTTTTATGGCTAAAATTCGATTCAAATACTATGCTTTTTCAATCAAAATGCTAACAGCATTTCCACCAAAACCAACAGCATTAATTAAAACCTTTTTTATTGTTTTCATGTGATTCTGTTTTGCTGAAAAAGGTACTTCTATAAAAGTATTATTTTTCATCATTAAAAGAGCTAACTCTAAACTCAATATTCCCGAAGCACCAAAAGTGTGTCCTATTTTCCATTTATTCGTTGTTAATAAAGGTAAATTCTCTCCAAATACTTTTTCTATCGCACGCAACTCAGTTAAATCTCCTTTTATTGTTCCCGGTGCATGCATTACAATTGCATCAATATCCTCTAAACTTTCATCTTTTAAAGCCATTTTCATAGACTTTTGAAAACAATCTGCTTCTGCAGAAATTGAAATATTATGCTCTAAAATTTCCGTTGCATAACCAACTCCGGTAATATAAGCAATTGCATTTTCTTTTTCTCCAGCTTCTAAACAGCAAACTGCAGCACCTTCACCCAAAATCATGGTGTTTTGTGTTTTCTCAAAATCAAAAGCCAGATTTGGCCAAAGTTCTTTTTCCTGATCAATACGCGAATATATTTTTAGAGCACGCATTTGAGCAATCGTAAAATCAGTCAACGGAGCTTCACTTCCTCCTACCAAAAATTTATCGGCCATGCCGGATTTCAGCCATGCAACTCCATTCAATACTGCATGAAGCGCTGTAGAACACGTAATAGAGTGTGAAATTTCCGGACCTACACTTTGTAAATCGTGAGCAATCCAAGATGAAATATTTCCTAAAGTAGTTGTTGGCGATGCTAAAGTTTGTGCTTTTCCGCTATCTAGATATGCTGCATAATGTTTCTCGAATAGATCTGTCGCTCCACGTGAAGAACCAATATTAATTCCGAAAACATCATTCGAACTCCAGCCTGCCTGTTCAACAGCTTTTCGTGAAGCCGTTAAAGCAAACAATACAGAATCATCCAGAAATTTATATTTAATATCTGATTCGCGGACTTCAGCAACAATTTGCTTTGACTCCTGATCGAGAGCAGCAACAGAAGTTTCTTGTTGATCTAAAAATTGTTTCGAAAAACAGTGTTGATTATCAAGATATTTTTTCCAAACAGCATCAGTATTATTTCCTAACGGAGAAATAGAAGAAAAAGCTGTGATGGAGATTTTTTGTGTATTCAAAATATTTTATTTAGTAAAAAAATGGACCACGGATTAAACTGATTTACGCTGGTAATTATTAAAACCGGTGAAACCTATTTAATCCGTGCCGTTTGTGGGCAAAATTACACCATTTCAATGGCTTCCTCAATTGTTTTGTAAACTTTTTGAAGCTGTTCGTCTGTCATAATATATGGTGGAAGAATGTATACTATATTTCCAACCGGACGTAAAATAACTCCTTTTTCAATAAAGAAATTATACAGTTTGTTACGCATTGATCCGTAATAACTTTCTTCTGAATCAGATTTTATTTCAAGAGCAAAAATAACTCCCAAAGTTCTGGCCGTTACAACTTTTGCGTGATTTTCAATTTTCTTTTGAAATCTCAAATGACTCGCATTTATTCTCTCAATATTAGATTGCATTTCTGTAGTTTGCAATAAATCAATACTTGCCAAAGCTGCGGCACAACCCGTTGGATTTGCCGTAAAAGTATGTCCGTGAAATAATGCTTTATTAATATCATCATCATAAAAAGCGTCAAAAACTTCCTGAGTAAAAGTTGTAATAGCCATCGGGATTGTTCCTCCTGTCAAAGCTTTCGACAAACAAATCATGTCCGGATTTTCATCAACATAATCCATCGCAAAAGTTTTTCCGGTTTTACCAAAGCCTGTCATTACTTCATCGGCAATAGTCAAAACATTATTCTCTTTACAAATCTGAATTAATTTTGCCAATGCTTCCGGTTCATACATTACCATTCCGGCTGCTCCCTGCACCAAAGGTTCGAAGATAAATCCGGCACAATTATGATTTTCAATTACATTTATTAAAGTATCAAAACTAGCTTGCTCCTGCCCTTTTACCGGAACCGGAATTCTCACAACATCAATAAACATTCCTTGAAAAGCCTGTGTATAAAATGAAATTCCACTAGCAGCCATTGCCGCAAAAGTATCACCGTGAAAAGCATTTTCAAAAGCAATTATTGTGGTTCGCTTTTCGTTTTTATTAAAAAAATACTGCAAAGCTACTTTAATCGCAACTTCAACAGCAGTTGAACCATTATCTGAAAAGAATACTTTCTGTTGATTTTTAGGCAAAATCTCCATTAGTTTTTCTGCCACTTTTATCGCCGGTTCATGTGTAAAACCGCCAAATAAAACATGTTCCAAAGTAGTCAATTGTTTATAGATCGCATCTGCAATAAATTTATTACTATGCCCAAAAGGATTTACCCACCACGAAGCGATTGCATCAATATATTCTTTATTGTTTTCATCCCAAAGCAATGCTCCTTCGCCTCTTGAAATTGCGATTGGAGTTTGTGCTGTTTTGTGTTGTGTATAAGGATGCCAAAGATATTGGCTGTCTTTTTCTGTTAAAGTCATGGTATTTAGAAAATAGAGTAGAGAGTATAGAGAAAAGACTAGACTTCTATAATTTTGACAAAGATAGGAAAGTCTATTTTCTTTATTCTATATTCTTTGTTCTATAAATTTAGAAGATTGTCACGGAATAAATCGGCGTATTCGCGAATTACATTTTGGTCGAAATACGGTTCTTCATCAATTCTACCAATAAATTTTATCTTGGTTTTATTCAGAATTAAACTTTCTGTTGATTTATTTTCGCTTCCGCTAAAGATAATTCCTGCGACTTCAAATCCTCGATTTCGAATGGCTTCAATAGTTAATAATGTATGATTGATGCTTCCTAGATAATGTCTCGAAACTACAATCACTTTATAATCGGGCTGAATTAAATCAATAATTGAATCTTCTTCATTTAACGGAACAAAAATTCCCCCGGCACCTTCAATAACCAAATGATTGTCTGTTTTTGGTTCCTGAATTTTCTTTAAATCAATTGTAATCCCATCAATTTCTGCAGCCAAATGCGGACTTGCGGGCGTATTTAATTGATAAGAATTGGGATAGAATTGGGATTTGGTACTTCGGCTTCGCTCAGTAGGACAACTTAATAGGCTTTTTACTTTGTGACTATCCGAATTATCTAAATCTCCTGCCTGAACAGGTTTCCAATAATCTGCTTCGAGGGCTTCAACAACAATTGCAGAAGTTATGGTTTTACCAACATCGGTAGAAATACCTGTAATAAATATTTTCATAATTAATAGACCGCGGATGACACAGATTGAGCCGATTATCGCGGATTTATTTTTTAATTTGTACAAACCCAACTAGATAATTTGTATAAATCAGTTCGATCTGTTTTGTACTTGAGTTATTCCACAAAAATACCAATAAACAATAAACCCATCATTACGATGGGTTCTATTTTTTCTATTCTTCTTTAATTCGTCAAAAACCTTTCTGATTTCTTTATGCAGTAAATCAGTCATAATCATCCGTGCAAACCTGCTTAATCCGTTTAATCGGCGGGCTAAAACACGAAATTTCCTAACAATTCTAAGATCTGATTAATTTCTTCTTCTGAATTATAGCTGTGAATGCAAAAACGCAAACGTTCCTGACCTTCCGGAACAGTTGGAGACAATATTGGCTTTACATCAAAACCTTTATCCTGAAGCTGTTGAGCCAATTGTTTTACATTTTGATTGCCCGGAACTATGGCCGATTGAATAGCTGATTTGCTTCGAACAAACATTGGCTTTAATCCTAATAAATTTTTCTGCTGATTAAAAAACACAATGTTCTGGCGCAATTTTTCAATATTTGCTTTTTCGATTTCCAGATGTTGATAGGCAGTAAGAATTGTAATTACGGAATGTGGGGATAATCCGGTTGTATAAATAAAACTTCGGGCAAAATTGACCAGATATTCTTTAAGATCAGAACTTCCCAAAACTGCTGCCCCGTGACAGCCTAATCCTTTTCCGAAAGTCATTATTCTGGCAAAGATGCGATTGTGCAGATTCAAATACTGCATTAAACCTTCACCTTTATCTCCAAAAACGCCCAACGTATGTGCTTCATCAACAATTAAATAGCAATTGTATTTTTCAGAAAGTAAAACCAATTCTTCAAGGTTTGGACTATCACCATCCATCGAAAAAACGGTTTCTGTAACAATATAAATATTAGTTTCGGGAAACTTTTGTATCAATCGTTCTAAATCTTCAAAATCATTGTGATTGAATTTATACGATTTGGCATTCGACATTGTAATTCCGTCCCTGATTGAAGCGTGACTTAATTCATCATACAATATAACATCATTTCTTTGCGGTATAGCGCCAAAAAAGCCAACATTGGCATCGTAACCCGAATTGAAAATTAGAGCCGATTCTGCGTCATGAAATTGCGCAATAAAAATTTCTGTGTTTTGGTATGCATCATGATTTCCAGAAATCAAGCGAGAACCTGTTGCGCCGTTTTGCAGAATTTCATTTTCAATCAAATAATGATGCGTTTGTTTGAAAATGCTTTCTGATTTTGAAAAACCAATATAATCATTAGAAGAAAAATCGACAAGATTATTAAAGCTTGGCAACTTTCTTAGTGAGTTATTCTCCTTTCGAATTTCTAATTTCTGTATAAGGTTTTGAGGTAATTTCATAAAAGCAAAGTTATGAAAATGATATTAAACAGCGGGTTTGATATCACCCGCTGTTTATTTTTAAGCTTATTAATTGGTTATAAATGGTGATTTTCTAATGAATTCATCATCTGTAATTTGACCAACCATAAAATTTGCAATATCTCCAGCATTGATTTTATCACCGGGACAATCTTTCAAATCAACTCTTATGTTTGAATTAACATCTGTAAATTCAATAAACGGAACGCGAACTAATATCCAGTCTACATTGCTATTTACCAAAAGATCATAGGTTTTTTGACGATCTTCCTGAATTACCGGAAAATTGGTTTTCATATATTCTGTAGCCAAAGTGGTTTTGGCACTTTTTTTATCAAAAGGTGTATCAATATTAAGTCCTGCCAATAAAATGTAGCATTTTATTCCAAAATCATTCATCGATTTCAAAACATTTATTGTAGCAGAACTTGCTACCAAAGGTTCGCCCTGACGCTGACCGATTGTACTAATAACAGCATCACATTCTTCAAGTAACAAACGAATACTGTCAGAATCAATTGCATCTCCTTTAATAATTTCGATATTTGGATTTTGAATTGTAAAATCTTCCGGATGTCGCAGCAAAAGTTTTATGCTAAATCCTTCTTTCAATAACTGGTTTACAAGATATTTCCCAGTTCTGCCACCGCCTCCAAGAACGGCAACTTTTTTTATATTTTTCATATAGTTTCTTTATAAAATTTGACATAGATAAATCACGCTTTATCAAGGCGATAAAACGAAATAATAAAAGCTTACTGAACTTTTATAATGATCAATATTTTATAAAGAGATTTTAATACTTCAAAAGTAAAAAATAAAAGCGATTCGTAATTGTCTGGCTTTTATTTATTTTAGATTTTCTTTTTCTATCCAGACGAAGTTTCCTTTTTCGGTAGCGTCAAGTAGATCGATATTTAATTTATTGGAAATGTCAAGTGCAAATTGATAAGCTGCTTCTTTCTTGTCAAAATCATACATTTTATAATGTTTGTTCTTGACATACCAGAGATTAGTTCCATAACAGTCAAATTTATCTTTGAAGAAAGAAACATATTCAAACTCTGTTACTTTTGATTTAACGTCATAGGAAAATGGCCCTACATTATATCTTGAAACAATAAGATTCGTATCCAAATCTATTAGCAGATTTTTGGTAGCCGAAAATTTTAACCCGTAAACAAAACAATATGTCCCACATAAAAGCAACGTAACAATGGCACGGATAAAGATTTTTGTTGAAGGTTCAATAAAGCCATAATAAACACTCAAAATAATCATGTAAATTAAAGCACTATAAAAAACGGAGGCGAGAAGCAATTCATACCAACTCCTCTTGCCCTCAAAAATCGAAACTTCGAAATCTATTTTTTCTTCCATTTGCTAATAAAAAAAAGCCATTCACTGCGGCGAATGGCTTTTTCATTTATTTTGAAACTGTTTTAGTCTGCTAAAACAATTACTTTATTGTCTTTCATCTCGATTGTACCTGAATTGATCTCTAATGTATAGGTCTGTTCGTTTACTTTCGTGAATTTGCTCGCTACCTCTTTAGAAAAATTAAACTTTGGAGCTGCAATTTTTACAGTTCCTTTTTCCAGAATAGAAACAA
Source organism: Flavobacterium sp. MEB061 (assembly GCF_000834715.1). Classification (NCBI taxonomy): domain Bacteria; kingdom Pseudomonadati; phylum Bacteroidota; class Flavobacteriia; order Flavobacteriales; family Flavobacteriaceae; genus Flavobacterium; species Flavobacterium sp. MEB061. Next base: position 6,632 of record NZ_JXQR01000009.1, read on the forward strand.
TAGGAGCGTGATTATTCAATATTTGAAAGCTTCCATCAACTCCAGGCAATGTAACTGAAGTTACTTCTCCTGAAAATAATTTTGCTTCTGGTGATACTATTTCTAAAATCATCTTTTTTTAGTTATGAGTTATAAGTTATGAGTTATAAGTGAGTTGAAACTCATAATTTATAACTCATAAATCATAATTATATTAAGCTTCAGCTAACATTTTTTCTCCAGCTTCGATAGCATCCTGAATAGAACCTTTCAAGTTGAAAGCTGCTTCAGGTAAATGATCTAACTCACCGTCGATAATCATGTTAAATCCTTTGATAGTATCTTTAATGTCAACCAATACTCCAGGAATACCTGTAAATTGTTCCGCTACGTGGAAAGGCTGAGATAAGAAACGTTGAACACGACGTGCTCTTGATACTGATAATTTATCTTCTTCTGATAATTCTTCCATACCTAAGATCGCGATAATATCTTGCAATTGTTTGTATTTTTGAAGAATTTCTTTTACTCTTTGTGCACAGTCGTAGTGCTCATTTCCTAAAATTTGAGGAGTTAAAATTCTTGAAGTAGAATCTAACGGGTCAACCGCTGGATAAATACCTAGCTCAGCAATTTTACGAGACAATACAGTTGTAGCATCTAAGTGGGCGAAAGTTGTAGCCGGCGCCGGGTCAGTTAAGTCATCCGCAGGAACGTAAACCGCCTGTACAGATGTAATAGATCCTTTATTTGTAGATGTAATACGCTCTTGCATAGCTCCCATCTCTGTTGCCAAAGTTGGTTGGTATCCTACTGCAGAAGGCATACGACCTAAAAGTGCTGATACTTCAGAACCTGCTTGTGTAAAACGGAAGATGTTATCAACGAAAAACAATACGTCTTTACCTTGATCAGTTCCTGCTCCATCACGGAAGTACTCTGCGATAGATAATCCTGAAAGTGCCACACGTGCACGAGCTCCAGGTGGCTCATTCATTTGTCCGAAAACGAAAGTAGCTTTAGACTCTCTCATTCCTGGCATATCTACTTTAGATAAATCCCATCCTCCATTTTCCATAGAGTGCATGAAATCATCACCGTATTTAATAATTCCTGACTCTAACATCTCACGAAGCAAGTCATTTCCTTCACGTGTTCTTTCTCCTACTCCTGCGAATACTGAAAGTCCACCGTGACCTTTTGCGATATTGTTGATCAACTCCTGAATCAATACTGTTTTACCAACACCTGCACCACCAAACAATCCAATTTTACCTCCTTTTGCATAAGGCTCAATTAAATCGATTACTTTAATACCTGTGAATAAAACTTCTGATGAAGTTGATAGATCTTCGAATTTAGGAGCTGATCTATGGATAGACAAACCATTTTCTCCTGTTTTTGGCAAGTTTCCTAAACCATCAATTGCATCTCCAATTACATTAAATAATCTTCCATATACATCTGGACCGATTGGCATTTGGATTGGATTTCCTGTTCCAACTACTTCATATCCTCTTGACAAACCGTCTGTAGAGTCCATAGAAATGGTACGAACAGTGTTTTCTCCAATGTGAGATTGCACTTCTAGAACTAACAATGTTCCGTCTTTTTTAGTGATTTCTAGTGAATCATAAATTTTTGGAAGTTCAACATCCTTACCGTTGAAAACTACGTCAACTACTGGTCCAATGATTTGAGCAACTTTTCCTATTACTTTTGACATTACTTATGTATTTATTAAATAGCTATTTAGGTTTATCGAAAATACCTCTTTTTTCAGAGCGCAAAGATAATTTTTTAAAATATAAAATCAATTTTTTTTTCATAAAAAATACCATGATTTTGTTTGATTCCTAAAAGTCAGGCTTCAAATATCTAAAATGGCAATTTTTTCCACAAATAAAAAAAGCCACTGCATTTTGAAATGAGCGGCTTTCTTCGTAAAAAAAATGGTTTTTTATAATGATTTTGGATATTGACTTGGATATGTGCTCAAATCTACATGGCGTAAAGTTGAACCGTATTTTGCATTAATCGCGTCTACAAATATATTAGCAATTAATGCATAACCCCTTGCGCTTGGGTGAATTCCGTCTAATGAAAAAGCACCGCCGGTAACATAGGCAGATGTTAAACTGAAATTTCCAAATTTGATTCCTGTACTTGCCAATTGCGTCAACACAGCTCTAGTATCAACTAATGCCAGACCTTTTTCGGTTGCAACTGCAGCAATTGTTGTATTAAAGGCGTCTGTTGCGGTTTTAATTTCTGCAATTTCAGTAGGAATCAATACGTGTTTATCTTGTAATGGGTATGTAACACCAAATTTATTTAATGGAGCCGGCGGTGCAATTCCAATTCCAGAGTCACCAGCAACAGGAGCTGTACCAATAACAGTTCTGGTTGGTAATACCGGAAGATCTGTAGCTTTGGCTTGTCTTGCCTGCCCAAAAACAGCACCATAAAAAGCAGCTGTTTGCGCACCCAAAGTTGGAGTAAAAGCAGCTGTTAACTGAGCAGATAAATTTGGCAGACTTTCATCTTTAATTAATAATGGATTTGCACCTGTTTCAGACAATAAATTAATTCTGTCACCTGCACTAAAAGCTGTCAAAGCTTGTTTTAACGGCCCATATAATTGTGCGTTAAGTGCTTGAATAGTTGCTTTTCCGACAGCCTCATCATTATTGCCTAAAGATTTAGCCGTAAGCGGATTGTAAGGAACTGTTGTAAAATAAGGCAAAGCCGTGATATAAGGTAAATTTGCCACAACACCTTTTGCTCCATTTGCTGTTAAAGCAGTCGCCATAGAAGAATATACATTTGCAAAAACAGCAGGATCTGTAATATCATTGCTGCCATAAGTTGCCGGATTTGGATTACCTTTCTGATCTTTTCCAACTCCGCCAGAAGTTGCATAACTCAGGACATCATTTCCTCCAATAAACAAAGAGAAAAATGTAGGTGTCTGAATTAACGCATCTGCCAAAACTGAAGTTGAAGGTGAACTTGCAAATCGAACAAAATAAGGATTCGCTGCCCCAATAGCCAAACCTGCCGGATTACCATAACCGTTTGCTACTAAGTGAAAGCTTTTAGCACCAGGAACTCCTAAATTATTAAAGGTACCTGTAAGATGTGTCATAACTTCGGTAGTTGGCACGCCAGATACAGGAAGTGGCGCGGTTCCATTAAAGTACAAACGTGGTCCGAAAGCCGGATTTACCTGACCTCCAAACAATAATCCTCCAATATTATCATTTGCATACGGTATCGTAAAAGTACCACCGCCTGCTGCTGCAAATTGCTGAGATAATATATTGGCATATCCATTTTCCTGTCCTTTCTTGAACAATGAATTATCACTATATCCTGCAGCAAAAGAATCTCCAAGTGCTACATATTTTGTAAAAACTGCCGAACCCGGAGTTACAGGAACTTCTTCGGGAGTATTGTTATCATCGTCATTATTACAAGCCGCTATAAAGGTCAAAGAAACCAATAATAGCCATTTTATATTTTTTTTCATGTTATTAACTTTTAAATTATTAGCTCTTTCTTATTAGTAAGCCGTAAAAAGAAAGAAAATCTTTTTTGATCAAATAAACACTGTCGTTTTAAGGATTAATTATCCATGAAGCAAACCACATCTGACCAACCATACCTGCACCAACTACCTGAAGGTAATCTTTCCCGAAAAGATTTGTTGCTCCAACTTTAATAACAGATTTTAATTTTGGAATACCATAATTAACCTGAGCATCAAGCACTGTATTTTCCGGAATCATTCCGTCACCAAAAGAAGATTGCCACAAATATTCTGTATTCCATCTTACATTAACATTAAAACCTAAGTTTTTAGTCACTTTAGCATTTCCAAAAGAACCTTTAATTCTGTGTTTCGGAGTATTAAATCCTGCAACAAAACTTGGATCTTCTGTTTGATCAAAATCAAATTGAGCATAATTGTAATTAACTCCTAATTCAAAGTCTTTATATACTTTTTTAGACAATCCAACTCCAAAACCTAATGATGTAATTTGAGCAGTAGTATTGGTATATACCTGATAAACTCTTCTGTCACCAAAAGCCAAAGCAGCATAACTTAATTGAACATTAGGATCTGTAGGATCTGATCCTGCTGTTCCATAATAAGGAGTAATTACTCTAGAGGTATTCATAAAATCGTTGTAAATATTGTAGTATCCATTGATATCAATAGACAAGTCGTTTTGAACTACTGTACGATACCCTACTTCAAAAGCCTGTACTTCTTCTGGTTTTACTAATCTAGGATTTGCTACTTTAAGATCTGCTGGATTTGCAGATGCCGCAAATGCCTGAACAGAAGCTAACGTATAAGAGTTTTCATAAGCGCTGCGACCTGATAAATCAACTGTTGCTCCATTACCTGGTAAAGCCTGACCTGCAAGACTTACAGGCTGAGTTTCCTGAAAACGATCTAAATTATCAGCTGCAGAACCAATTAATGCAAAAGGCCCTAAATCTAAACCAATATATTGATCCTGAGTAGTTGGGTTACGGAAACCTGTCTGATAGGATACTCTGAAATTATGTCTTTTTGATTCACCTGCAGAATATACAAATGAAATTCTTGGCGAAACATTACCGTCAAAATTCTGGCTTTTATCGTAACGTACAGATCCTGTAAATTTCAATCTGTCGTCCATCCATTTTTTTTGCAATTGTGCATATGCACCATATTCTTTATAATCGATCGGACCATCGTAATCTGTAAAGATTGTTCCTTCTGAATCCATTATATATTTTCTCCAAGAACCACCAACCTGAATTTCGGCAAATTTGATAAGATCTCTGAAATTATAATTTATATCTGAATGATATAATTTTGAATGATCAATAAATTTTGCTCCCTGAGTTAAATCAGGATTAGAAGTTACAGCAGTAAGCGCATTATTAAATTGTGCAGAACCCGGCTCAAATCTTGCTGATCTTGGAGCACTTGGATTAAGAGGATCAATATTTGGAGTTAATCCTAAACCTGGCGCAACATTGTAATCAGCAAAATTTCTTGCATAATTAGCAGCGTCATTTGCATTAAAACCAAGTACTGCTGATGATAATTGAAATGCTGTTCCGTAATCTGTAAACCAGTTTTTATCTGATTTTGCTAATCTGTTTACATTCCATCCGGCAAATCTCATATCATAAGAATTTCCAGCATCTTCACTTGTAAAATAAACCCTTCCAAAAAAGTTCTTCCCTTTTATTTCAAATTTACCCTGCTGCATTAAGAAATCTTTCAAAGCATATCTGTTTGCTCCCTGATAAATTGTACTTCCTGTACCGATTTTATATTGCAATATAATTTCAGTATCATCTGCAAAAGGCTTGATGTGAGCGCTAAAATCGGCCTTCATACTTTTAACTTTGTTATCAGTTAAGTCCTGCTCACGGTATCCGGTTCTGCTTACTTGTCCAACATTTGGGATAAACGTTGTAACTTCATCTCCATATATATTTAATCCATCATAATTTTGATTCATTGCATGTCCAACAGAACCGCCGGTCATACTTCTCGTATCTGCTGCGATCCACTCGGAAGCCTCCATGTACGTGAAATTTGCTTTTAAAGCAAAATGTTTAGTAAATGCTTTTGCTGCCCTGATTCCAAAATCATTATAATCATTTGTTCCGGCAGCATCCTGACTTGTTTGTCCGTATTTATAATAAACACTTATTCCTTCATTGGCAAATGGACTTTTACTAGTCATAAACATAATACCGTTAAAAGCATTGGCGCCGTATAATGCAGAAGACGCTCCCGGCAAAAGCTCTACACTTGCCACATCAATATCAGAAACACCAATTAAGTTTCCTAACACAAAGTTTAAAGCCGGTGATGAATTATCCATTCCGTCAACTAATTGCATAAAACGAGTGTTTGCCACTGTAGCAAAACCTCGGGTATTTATTGATTTAAAAGAAATACTGCTTGTGTTAAAATTTACTTCTTTTAAATTCTCTAAACCATCATAAAAAGTAGCTGCTGTGGTGTTTTTAATTTCCTGAATTCCCATTCTTTCAATCGTAACAGGAGATTCGATTACACGTTCAGGAGTTCTTGAAGCAGAAACTACAATTTCATCTAATTTAGTTTCTTCATCTTTTAAAACTACACTGACATTTTGATTTAATGATGTAATATTGATTGTTTTTGTTTCAAATCCTACTGCCGAAACTTTAATTACAAAAGGTGGTTTAGCAGAAGTATTCAATTTAAAGGAACCATCAAAATCGGTTGAAGCTCCAGTTGAGCTTCCCACTACATTAATATTGGCACCAGGAATAGATTGTTTGTTACTGTCGGTTACGGAACCGGTAACTGTATTCTGCGCAAAGGAAATTCCGCAGAAAAACAACATAATTAGCAAATACAGTCTCATTGGTTTAGGTTTTTTGTTAGTTTATGTTACCAAAATACAAATAATTTTGATATTAATAAAAAAACGTTAAAAAAAATTAATATTACACATGTTTTTTGCCTGTATTTTAACTTTTCTGTATTCTGTTTTGTTAAACTAACAGCAAGAAGAACACTTTCGAAATCTTAATTACTATGCATACATATAAAAATTAAGAGAAAAAATGAGGATTTAATAAAAATACAACGTTGTAGAAAAATATTTGATAAATAAAAAAAGCGAGATACAAAATCTCGCTTTTTAACATTATGTCGCTTTTTATTACTTTACTGAAATTGATTCTACTTTTTCTAATCGGTTTTTTAAATCGATGATTTGCTTATTTTGTTCGATCATGTAGAGTGTCATTTCTTCCATTTTCTTAAGCAGGCTTAAATTCATTTCTGCCAGCATTAATCCATTTTTCTCTATTTCCGTTGCAGATGGAATTTCCGGTAAATGACTATTTTGCTTAATGTAATCTTCAACTTCCTGTAATGATTTTAGTTTATAATCATTCGCAAAAACATAATCAGGAACTGATCCTGCGTTAATTGTTACTTTTACTTCTTGCGCATGAATGTTTCCAGCCACAGTAAGTCTCGAATCTGGATGTGTTGTACCGATGCCGACGTTGCCGTTTCCTTGAATCCGCAATTTTTCAGTTTGACCTGTTCCATGCGACTCTTGTGTAAAGAACTGCATTCCGTAAATATTAGAACCTTCGCTTTCAGTGATTGACCTTATAGAAGTACCAAAAGTTACAAGATTGTCATTTGCAATAGAATGTGCAATCATTATAGCAGAACTGTTATTACTATTAGGTAAATTTCTAACCGATAAACTACCATAGATTGTTTGAATCCCTGTAAAGGTATTTTCGCTTCGAGTAGCTAATTCGTTCCATGGATTCCAAATACCAACTCCATTATTTAAATCGGCATTTTTGGTTCTAAAAGAAATTCGATTACCCCCATTTGGACCGTAATCAGCACTAATCTGACAATCGTATCTATTATCAAAACCTCCAAAACTTATTAATGCCCCATTCCACGGCGTGCCTGCAGTCGCATATGAAAAAGTATAACCTCCTTTAAAAGTATCTGCTTCACCGGGTGTCCTTATACTGTAAGTTGGGTTTAAAGTTTGCGCTACCATGTTTATTACATTAAACAATACAATTGCCAATGTTATAATTATTTTACTAGTCTCGTTTTTTTTATGCATCTGTTATTTTAATTTTTGTTCAATTTTAGATAGTCTTTCAAAAACTATTTTAAAAGATTCATTTTCTTTCTTTATCTGTTCAATTTGCAGGATTTGATTTTCAATTTTCTTATTTTGTTCAATCATATAAAGCGTCATTTCCTCTATCGTCTTAAGAAGGCTTAAATTCATTTCTGCCAGCATTAACCCGTTCTTTTCTATTTCCGTTGCCGATGGAATTTCCGGCAAGTGACTATTTTGTTTGATGTAATCTTCGACTTCCTGTAATGATTTTAGTTTATAATCATTCGCAAAAACATAATCAGGAACTAATCCTGCGTTAATTGTTACTTTTACTTCCTGCGCATGAATGTTTCCAGCGACTGTAAGTTTTGAATCTGGTTTTGTTGTGCCGATGCCGACGTTGCCGTTTCCTTGAATTCGCAATTTTTCAGTTTGACCAGTTTGATGAGATTGCTGAGTAAAAAACTGCAGAGCATAAATATTTGCATCAGCACTTTCGGTAAAAGTTCTAACAGAAGTTCCAAATGTATCGTAGTCACCAATACTAATAGAATGCGCAATCATAATTGCTGATTCATTAAGCCTATTTTCAAAGTTTCTCACAATTATATTCCCATTCCTTACTTCAAGTTTTGCCAAAGGATTAGTGGTACCTATACCAAAATTTCCAGAAGCAATAAAAGAATTTCCTCTATCTTTAAAATACACATCATTACCAATTCTCGTTCCTCCACTAAAATCATTTTCAAAATTTAGAGCCAAAACATTGTAGTCTGCATGAACAAAAGCCCTTCCCCCTGACCCTCTATCTGTAAACCTAAAGGTCACATCAGCGAGACCATTGTAACTAAAAATATTACTTCCATTTGGGGAGTTAATTTGAGAGAATGCATTGAAGGATGCAATAATGAAGATAAAGGTGACAATATTTTTCATAATTATTTTTTATCGCTTTTTAAAAGTTCAATTTCCTTTTTCATTTCAATCATATAAAGCGTCAACTCTTCAATCTTCTTAAGCAACGTCAAATTCATTTCTGCCAGCATTAATCCATTTTTCTCTATTTCCGTTGCAGATTGAATTTCTGGTAAATGACTATTTTGTTTGATGTAATCTTCAACTTCCTCTAATGATTTTAATTTGTAATCGTTCGAAAAAACATAATCAGGAACTACTCCTGCGCTAATTGTTACTTTTACTTCCTGTGCATGAATGTTTCCGGCTACTGTAAGTTTAGAATCTGGATTTGGTGTACCGATGCCTATGTTACCAGCCTGATTAATGCGCATACGTTCGACATTAGAAGTTCCAAAAACAATATTTCGATCCATATCGGGAACTATAGAATATCCTGAAATATCTATATAAGTTTTAGCCCAAGGAGTCGTTCCTCCTCCAGCAGATAATCTTAAAAAACCATCATCCATCATGTTTCCGTGCATACTATATCCCCTTATCTCTCCATATTCAGAAGTCCCTGATGAAAGTGTAGGACGGGGCAAAGTATTGTTTAAACCACTATTTATTGTTATAGAACCTACAACAGATAATTTACTTACCGGATTTTCAGTTCCAATACCAATATTTCCCGTTGGCGAAAGATTATTTTGACAAAAAACAATATTACTAATTAATAATATTACAAGAATATATAGCTTTTTCATTTTTATTTATTTTCAAGATGTTTTATTCTTTTTTCTAAATCAATTTGATTCTTTTTAAATAAACTATTCTCTTTTTTGATTTCTTCATTCTCCTTTTTAAACTCAATCATATAGAGTGTCAATTCTTCAATCTTCTTAAGCAAACTCAAATTCATTTCTGCCAGCATTAATCCATTTTTCTCTATTTCCGTTGCAGATGGGATTTCGGGTAAATGACTATTTTGCTTAATATATTCTTCAACTTCCTGTAATGATTTTAATTTATAATCATTTGCAAAAACATAATCAGGAACTAATCCTGCATTAACAGTTACTTTTACTTCTTGTGCATGAATGTTTCCGGCAACTGTGAGTTTTGAAGTTGGGTTTGTTGTGCCAATGCCAACATTTCCATTTTTCAAGATTCGAATAAAACCATAACTATCACGATAACTTGCAACTTTTAAATCTGTAAAATCTCCTAAAGCATCAGTATAACCAGTTTCAATTATCGAAGTACTTATCCATGTAGAATTCCCTACTGCCAGTTTAACACCGTGATTATTTCCAACTGAAAAATTTCCACCTATATAACCATTCCCTTCAATTTTTAGATTACCTATAGATTCAACATCATTTTTTGAATCTAATATGTTACGCCAATCAGTCCAGTTATTTTGATCATAAAATGCCGTTCTGTACTTTATCCTGTCGTTGTCAGCTCCTGTACCAACAAAATAAAGCTGAGAAACTAAATGATTCACTCTTCCATTTATTTCTAACAATGAACCATATTGAGAAGGTGAATTTGCACTATTATAATTATCCCAAAGTTTTATGGACATAGGATCTATACCAACTCGTGGAGAACTAGTAAAATCTTTTTGATTCTGAGCCCAATTCAAACTTTTAGTCCCCAAATTACCATCAAAAGTTTGACTGTAAGAACCCGCGTAAAAGAGTATTGTAAAAAAAAGGAATGTTCTTTTCATGTATTTATTTATTTGAGTTTTTTGTTCAATTTTAGATAATCTTTCGAAAATAGTTTTAATACCTTCATTTTCTTTTTGTAATATCTCCGGCTGGCGCGAGCATTTTGCTTGTGCCAGCAGGGAATGAGGAATTTGTAAAACTGTTACTTAATTTTTCGGAATAATCAAATTATCTTTAATATTTACTACAATAATAACATCTTTTGTTGGTTTGTAAATTAAAAAATCGAAATTCCCCTTATTCTTTACTATTGAATCGCCAATTTCTACTTTTTCATAGCAATTGTCCCAAACAGCTAAGGTTTCTCCTGATTTGAATACTAATTTACAAATTGAATGATCAGAAGAATCTACGTACTTACTAATAATAGTTCCACCGTATTCACTATTTAATTCTTCTTCAAAATTTACTTTTTCATTAGATTTTTGAAAAAAAGAAATAAAAACTAGCAAACCAATTAAAATTAAAATGCTAATATTCCAATATTTTTGACTTTTTTTAGTCAATCCAAGCCCATTCATCCAATTGTTCATCATTATTAAAAATTAAATGTCCATGTTTGCGATTCACTAAAGAAAAGCCCTAAACCACCTCTTAGCATAGGTAATAAGTAGCTTCTAGAACCTGCATTTGTTATATAACCATTTTTTCCAGAACCAGCATTATTTGGATACAATTTTTCTACTCCTGATTTACTCATTGTTCCCCCTCTTTCGTACCCCCATGCACCATAAGAACCGTTATAACTATTTCCTTTTCCTGAAAAATCATTAACAGAAAAATCTCTTTTAGTTGTTGGAGTTATATTAGCAACTGATACACCAACATCGGATCCAAAACCTATATTACCTTTAAATGTCAAATAAAAAGCGCGCCCTCCGTTATTATCTGTAACAATTCCTACTTCATAACCAATTCCTCCACCTAAAGCTGAACTTGCTCCAAATCCGAAACTTTGTCCTCCTTTACCAAATTGTGATTCAGCAAAAGTTTCCTCTGTGGAATCACTATATTTATCAATTAATGATCTTTGAGATGTTATATTATTTGCCTGCTTAAAATCAAAACTATTATCTTTACTATTTAGAAAGGAATTAACATAATTCCATTGACCAGTAGCACTAGCTCCTAATGCGGGTTTATTATTATAATTATCTGTGTAACTATTTAGACCGGTAGTAGCATTATAAGATGCTACACTTGATGCTGTACCTGAAAGTGCACTTATCCATGTACTTGAATTCCATTTAAAAGGATTTGTTTCTCCACCACTTGCGGCACTCCCGCTATGCGAAGTCTCCTGACTTTGCATTTTTAATTTATCAGTTCTCATAAAAACTTAAACCTCTATAAGTCTCCGACTTTTTACAAAATTGTCTTTAGAATAATAATCGCTTTCCATACACAACTCAATCATTTTGCTGGTGCGAAGTCAGAGACATTCGCACAGCTACTATAATGAAAACTTCGTAGAGCGCGGCATATTAATTCATGTAACCTAGCTTACAAAACTTAAAATAAGAAAAACAACCGCCATTAATATTATGACACCTCCTATAAACATTAATCCTAAACTATAATGATAAGCAAAAATTTTAGCTGCATCTGATAAATACCCTAATAAATTTTCTCTCTTAACTCCGTAAACTGGTTTAATATTCTTTTTTCTATATGAAAAATAAAAAAATAAGCCTAAAAAAAACATTCCCAAACCTATTGGTAAACCATAAATTACTCTTTCTAAATAAACTTCTGAACTCATATTTTTAAATTTTAGTTGGCACAAAATTCCTTTGAATTGAAGGAGAAAAAAGTTTGTCATATATAAACGTTGTAGTTTTTAGAATTGTCTTGTCTAAAATATATTCTCCTCCTGGTATTCTATCAATTGCTTTACCTATACCAAATGTCACTGTAAACTTCACTCCTCTATAAATCATCATTTTATAATTTCCTTCGTAATAATCTACTGCCATATTACCTGCTGTACCAACTGTAGAATGCCACAGCCCTACAGGTCCTAAGGCTAAGGAGCCTCCATCTGTTACTGGAGCCAATAAAACACTTCCTATCTCCATCCAACCTCCAACTTCTTCAATAACATCAAAACCTTGATGAAGCCTAGAAACCATTTCAATTTCTCTTGAACTCATATTACGCTTTTGTTGAGGTTGTTTAATATTATTCGTAATCATATTAGTAGTGTTTAATTGTGCAAGTATAAAATTACTACTGTTCAAATTCGCATAACTACTTCTATTAGTCGGCGGTCCAGAGTTTTTATTACGACCAAATAAATTCTTAGTACTAATTTTACTTTTCCACCATTTACTGATTTTATCTCCATTAATATTTTTATTTGCCCAATCTTTAACTCCCCAGTCATCCCAATTATTAACAACAGTACCAATTATACCTCCTGCACCTATTTGCTGACCCTCTGTAGGTCCGCAATTAACGCAATCTTTTCCATCATTAAATTGATTCCCACTCGGGTCTGTATACAATAGTGGGTTATTTAACACATAACCATACTGGTTGTAATTTTGCGTATTAGTAGGATCCTGTATATAATTGTCTACCTGCAAAAATCTGTGCAGCATTGGGTCGTATAACCTTGCATTCATGTTTATCAAACCTACACTCTGCAAATGTTCATGACCGGTATAACCTCTGTCTAAAAATGTTAATCCTGCAAGTGTATTACCATTTTTATCTTGCACTTTTATTAAACTGCCCCAGGCATCAAACAATCGCTTTTCCATAACAACTGCGCTGGCATCGGTTATAGCAAGAATTGTTCCTTGATAATCACGATGTAAATATGAAATATTTGGAGCTGTATATATACCGTCGTTTATAGCTATTATAGGAGCAGTATAGCCGTCACCTCCTACATAAATAACAAATTCAGTGCTTCCGGTTTTTATATTCTCTTTGATCTCCATAGTGCCATCTGCAGCATAATGTTTACGCAAAGGCCTTAGTACTTCATCCTCCAGGCTTCCGTAATACATGGTGCTACGCTGGTTGTTGTCGTTATACGAAAAACTTATTTTATCTATCGTTGTTTCTGTAATTTGCAGCGGAGATTTAAAAGCATTATAAGTAATATCTAATTTCCTTTCTGTTGTGCCCTGATTAAAAGTACCTTCTCTGTTTGCATAATATTCGTACCCTTCTGGCGTAAGTGTAATAGACGTGTTTTGATATGGTTTTTCTTTACTGTAATTATAAGTTCCTAAATTATTCTCTTTTATTTTTCCGGATGCCTCATAGTTTTGAATCTCTACAATGCCATCTTTGTTGGTAAATTCATTAAGCCTGTCTAATTCATCATACTTAAAATTTTCGGTATAATTATTAAATGCACTATTTGTACGGTTTTCTAAATTATCTGTTTTAAAATCAAATTTTGTATTTAAGGTCAAAACATTTTCGGTTTGTCCATTTGTTTTATCATATTGTATTTTTGACAAATATCCATTGGTATCATACTCATTAGTAGTTTTTATACCATTACCTACAATGCTTTCCTTTATTTGGCCTTTTGCATTTAACTCGTTAATTTGCCATAATACTTTTTTAGTATTATTCTCAAGAATTTGATACAAATTACCATTTTTATATTTTCTTTGTGTAGTCAGACCAATCTTTCTTGAACCTAGTTCCGCTTGTTTGGTTTCTGTATCAATTCTTCCTAATCCATCATAAGTAAATGTGTTGGTAAATTTAGGTCCCCCTGTTTTATCTTCAACTATTTTTAATAATCTTTTAAAAATATCATCATACGTATAGATTGTAATAATTTGATTTTTTCCTGTTGGCTCTTTTCTATCATTAAAAACACTTTTAATAAGCTGTTGGGTTAATGTATTGTACTCATAAATAGTTTCAGTATCTGTTCCCGATCCTAACACTGTTTTTTTAATTGGTTTCCCTGTATTATCACGGGTAATTGTGGTTACAACTTCGCCATTTTTACTGGTTTCTATTTCAAGCTCACCTAAATCATTATTTTTATAGGTAAAAGTACCGGCAGACGGATCTTTTAAAACCGTTTTTCGTCCCCAGCCATCTTGCTCAATATCTATCTTTACACCGTTGTAATCAGTTTGTTTTAGATTTCCGTTGGCAAAATAGCTATACGTGATTGTTCCTCCGGTAGTTTCGGTAGAAGATATAATATTGCCAATAGCATTTTTTGTTATGCTTTTTGTTTTCTGTCCATCAACAATAGTCGATGTTAACAGATCATATCTTGCCGTTGTGGTTCTGGTAGTAAACAATTGACTTTCTTCTGGTCGGCTGTAAATATCAAATTTAGTTTCATTCCACTGGGACGGAGTCGAGCCAAAATAAGGCTCGCTCGTTTTATAGTTTCGATCAAAAACATCATACAGAAACGATACGTAAACAAAGTTTCCGTTTAAATCTTTTTGACCTGATTTTATTTTTCTTCCAAGATCGTCAAATGTTTCTTCGGTGGCACTTCCGTCTAATGCATCTGTTGTGGTTGTAACAATAGTTTTTTCGGCATTTTTGGTATAGGCATAACTGATTGTTTTATTTAACTTTTCATCTTTTGCTGTTAACTTTTTAAACCAAGCATCATAAGTATATGATGTGGTAAGATTATAAGGGTTTGTTTCTGATTTTAATGTACCGTTTGGATTATAAATAAATGATGTTGAAAGCTTTTCATGGTCTGTAACTTGTGTCAAAAACCTACCCGAAGGATCGTATTGATAACTTGTTTCTCTTGGTGTCAGTCCAACAGCTGTTATTTTTTTGTTTTTAATATTGCCGAAACCATCATAATCATTATCTTCTGTAATGTAATTAGTATTGGTTCCTTTTCTTCTAATTTGTTTAACAAGTCCGCTCGCATTATAATCATAATTTTCTTCAGAACTCATTGTACTACCAGTTATAGAAACGCTTTGTGAATTGCTCAATGGCCTTCCAATAATATAAGTTGATCCTAAAGCATCGTTATAATAGGCAACATCTGAAACAGTAGTTTGAACTGTTGAAAATCCTTCTTTTATAATAGTCGTAGATTTTACTGGATTATTATAAGTATCATATTCTGTATACGCTTCACTATTCGTGTTGGTAAGTGTATTAAATTCTTTACTAACGGTATTTTTTAAACTAAAAACCTTGTTTGATAAAAGATTACTTTCATAAGTCGAAATAGCTTTTGTTATAAAATCAGTAGGAGTATTGGGCGAATTATTAGCTCCTTCATTTATTTTTGCCAAAAATGTACTTCCGCTAGCGGGTTTAATCCAGGTACCAGGTTTTAGTGTAATACTTTCCGTAGCTATCAAATTGTCTGATTGAGTTACTGTATAGTCCATACTTCCCCCTTTAACAATTGCACTTGGTGTTTTAGTATCAAGAGTTGAAATCAGAGGTTCTCTAAATCCACGAGCATAATAATTCTCAGTATTGGCGCCTCTTAAGTCAATATTATTTTTGGTGATATTCGAAAACATGGCTGTATTATCATTGTACCAGTCTGTTTGAGTTACAGATCTAAAACCCAAAAATCCCAGACCATCTACATTTGAGACAGCACCATAATAGGCAAATAATCTTTTTTTGTAATCGTCTTTGCTTTGTTTTTCTATTTTAGAAACCACGTATAAATTAGGGTCAATCGTAATATCAAAATCAGGATAATTCGCAATTTCTTTACTTGGCTTATAAATAGTAGTATTTTGATACGTATTCGCAAACTTCGAATCTAACGGGATATAAGTAATGGCTTCCTGTACGCCGTTGCCTGTTGTAATGTTGGTTAATAAATTACCCTTTCTATAATCATATCCAGAGTTAAAAAAATGAATGCTACTTTGATTAAAAAAGGCAATTTCAAGTGTTGAATTTGTTTTATTAGGTGCGCTAGTATAACTATTTAAAGACTGAGGCAAAAATACAGGAAGTGCATAAATATTAATTTCAGGTTTTGGTCCCGTAGCAGCTGTTTGTACGGGATTAATAAAATCCCCATTTATACTTTCATAACACGAAAGAATAATATTCCCATTATTATTTTCAACCTTATTCCAAACTTTTATTAAGTCTGTTTTACCATCATTATTAAAATCTGTGGCAATATAATTATAAGTGTTATAGGAATCATTAGGGCTAAAAACCGCCGTATATGTTTTCTCTTCTTTTATCATGGTAGTTCCTGTTGAAGTATACTTGTACCATTGTGATGAACCGTATGCTTTTGGAATCATGATGTCAGACTTTCCGTCTCCATTATAATCGCCAATTAAAATAGGAATGCTGCTAGAAATATAATTATTTGGCGATGAAAACAAAATGACAAGTTTATTTGATGTGTCAAGTGTATAAATATACAGATAGCCATTGTCAAAAACATATATATCAGACTTTCCGTCACCATTAAAATCACCAATTTCGACTTTAGCTGTTGTCGATAAAGCTGCATTTAATTCACCGGACAGGATCATAAAATCACTTGTATTATCCCTTTTCAAATCAATAAAATATACATTTTTTGAGATAACTTCTCCTTTAACCGTTTCGCAACCTGCAAAAGTTTTTGTACCACAAAGTACAGTCGGAACAGGAGTATCAATAACTAAAACATCGGTTAAACCGTCGCCATTAAAATCTCCCGAAATAATTCTTTTTGGAAACATCGTTTCTTTTGCCATTGTCTTTACACAATTATTACAAAAACTGTATACAATAGTCTTCGGAAAACTAACAACTCGTTCATAATTCTTTTTTATATTAGCACTACCTAGTGTATTTATCATACCATATACCGTAAAAGTATAATCTGAATCTGTTTTTTTTGCTACCACCCATCCTTGTGGTAAAATTTTATTATCAGAACTTAAAAATGTTGCCGGAAAAACAGCATCAAAAGCACCTACTTTATGTTCTAAGCCCATATTGACATTATTTCCTGATTCAATATCAGCATATAACCAATATTTTGCTTTAGTATCTGCGCCAAGTGTTGGATACACCAAACAGTCCATTTTTCCATCTGCATCAAAATCTCCGGAAACAGCTGCAACATTTAAGGAATTTATATTTCCTAAATTTAATTTAGTTTCTATATTTTGATATTTCCTTTCCCCAGAACTCATTCCATAATCAAAAACCGTAGGATTATAACTTTTTGTACCATCACCACTTGTTTCTGTTACATTTTTGACACGATCACTTTCCATATAAGAAAAACTATAATTTCTATAGCCAATACCACTTGTAGTGATTTTTATCGCTTTTATTCTTTTACTTCTTATAATATTTTGTCCTCCAACATAACCGTTTTCAGGGAAAATTCTCTCTTCATAACCAAATTTTATTTCGTTCATAGGAGCATTATCATATGAATTTCCGTATTTAATAGTGTCAATATATAACGTATTATTTATTGAAATATAATCGTAAGAAATTCTAACTCCCTGAGCATTTTGCCAATATAAAATGGACCATTCCATAATTGATCTGGAATTTGTTGAATTGCCATAATAAGCTTTTGATCCATCTGGATATTCAACTAAAAAGTAAGCCGGACCATAATTTGAGCCAAAAGGAGAAACTCCATAAGAAGTAATTTTAGTATTTGAAAAATATTCAGTTTCATAAACTGTTTTATCTGCCCCATAAGTCCCTGTTGTTCCACTTTTTACTATTAGTCTTTGTCCGTCTAATGCAAATCTGTCTAATGCATTAAAATCTACGGGATTTATTACTCCATCATGAAATTTAGTAGCTGGAATTCTGGTTATAGAAGAAATTCCTGAAATATCCCAACCACGTGCAGCTGTACCACTTAGCCCGTTTTGGTTATTGTAAGTTATATTAATTTGAGGTTCAACATTATTTATACCTTTTGGAACAGCAATAGGAATGGTATAATTGGCAGCTCCCGATAAAGAAACCGATAATTGTCCTTCGGTGACACCAACTTCGGCAGAAGTCTGTCCAGAAACCAAAAAGCCAAAAACTAAAAATAGAAGTGTAAAGTAAAGTTTTTTCATGGCGTTTATTGTTTGATGATTTTAATCGATTTTTCTCCTCCGCCTTTGTATGACATCAATACAATATAAATTCCCGAAGGATACTGCTGAAAAGGTATTGTAAGATTATTTTCCTGAAGGCTTTGTTGATAAGATCTTAAAACCTGACCTGTTACTGAATATAATTGTACTGAAGTGATGTAATTATCATTCAATAGCTGCCATTGTAAATACAATTCTTCTTTTACGGGATTGGGATAATAAGAGATAACATCTTTTTCTGAAAACTGTAATAAATCATCTTGAGTAATAGCCTCAATTTCTTTTATCTCATCAACTGATTTTGAAAGGCAGTTAATGCAAAGTATTCGGGTGATTTGATTTCCTGCAGCGTCGTAACTAAAGGTTAGTTTTGTTTGAGCATTTGCTGAGAAACACAGTATAAAAAGAGCAATAAATAAATATTTTTTCATGAAACAAGAGTATAATAATACATTTTCGGCAAATATAAAATTATAATTCAATCCCTACAAAAAAAATGTTAATAAACTCATAAAAAAAGCGAGACCTAAGTCTCGCTTTTATAGCATTATAAATATTTTATAAACTTTATTCTACAGTAACAGATTTTGCCAAATTACGAGGCTGATCAACATTACAGCCTCTCATTACAGCGATGTAATAAGAAAGTAATTGCAACGGAATCGTAGTAATAAGTGGTGACAAAGCATCTGAAGTTTCAGGAATCTCGATTACATAATCGGCTAACTCGCGAACTTGAGTGTCACCTTTTGTAACTACGGCAATAATTTTACCGCTTCTTGATTTTATTTCCTGAATGTTGCTTACAATTTTATCGTAATGACCTTGTTTAGGCGCAATTACAATAACCGGCATGTGCTCATCAATCAATGCAATTGGACCATGCTTCATTTCTGCTGCCGGGTAACCTTCAGCATGAATGTAAGAGATCTCTTTTAATTTTAAAGCACCCTCTAATGCAACCGGGAAGTTATATCCACGACCTAAATACAAACAGTTTGGAGCATCTTTAAAAGCTGCTGCAATTTCTTTTGCTCTGTCGTTTGTCTGTAATGCCTCTGCTACTTTTTCAGGAATTATTTCTAATTCTTGCAAGTAAGTATGATAGTCTGTATTTGACAATGTACCTTTAGCTTTACCTAATCGCAAAGCGATCATAGTTAAAACCGTAATTTGAGTTGTAAATGCTTTTGTTGAAGCTACTCCAATTTCAGGTCCTGCATGCGTGTATGCTCCAGCATGACTTTCTCTTGAAATAGAAGATCCTACAACGTTACAAACACCAAATACAAAAGCACCATTTTCTTTTGCTAATTTAATAGCCGCCATTGTATCGGCAGTTTCTCCTGATTGAGAAATCGCGATAACAACATCGTCTTTATTGATAATTGGGTTACGGTATCTAAATTCAGAAGCATATTCAACTTCAACCGGAATACGGGTAAACTCTTCAAAAATATATTCTGCTACTAAACCTGCGTGCCATGAAGTTCCACAAGCAACAATTAGAATACGTTTTGCATTTAAGAATTTCTCTAAATTATCTTCAACACCAGCCATCTGAACTATTCCTTCATTAGCATGAAGTCTTCCTCTGTAGGTATCTTTGATAACGCTTGGCTGTTCGTATATTTCTTTTAACATGAAATGATCGTAGCCGCCTTTTTCAATTTGCTCCAAATTCATCTGAAGCTCCTGAATATAAGGATCAACTAAAGAGTCATCTTTAATTTTTCTAACTTTAAGAGGTTTATGCAACCTAATGTTTGCCATTTCTCCATCTTCCAGATAAATAGCATTAGAGGTATATTCAATGAAAGGCGAAGCATCTGAGGCAATGAAGAACTCTCCTTCTCCAACTCCAATTGCTAACGGACTTCCTAATCTTGCTGCTACAATTTCGTTTGGATTTTTTTTATCAAAAACCGCAATCGCATAAGCACCTACAACTTGGTTTAAAGCAATCTGAACTGCTTTACCCAATTTTATATTTTCTTTTTTCTGAACTTCTTCAATCAAATTCACCAATACTTCTGTATCTGTATCTGATTTAAAAGTATATCCTCTCTTTTTTAATTCTTCTTTAAGAGGTGCATAATTCTCAATAATTCCGTTGTGAATAATTACTAATTCACCAGAATTTGAAAGATGCGGATGTGAGTTTACGTCGTTTGGAACCCCGTGAGTAGCCCAACGAGTGTGTCCAATTCCTATAGTTCCGTTTGTAGTAAAATTATCTTTTGCTTTCTCTTCAAGATCTGAAACCTTACCTTTTGTTTTACAAAGTTTTATACCTGAGTTATCATATAACATAACCCCGGCACTGTCATATCCTCTGTACTCAAGACGCTTTAATCCTTTTATAATAATAGGATAAGCCTCTCTATGACCGATATATCCAACAATTCCACACATATATATTTATTAATTTGGTTTCGTGTAGTAAATCTCAAGTTGTAATTTTTTGCCAGTTGGGATTGTTGAACTTGATGCACCTCCGTACAATACTGTTCCTACCGGCGTTATAACTGTCGATCGTGGCGCTTCTGAAATAACGCTGTTTTTTAATTTCAACTTATTCGAAGCTGTAATACTAATATCATCAATAGCAACTAAACCTAATCTAACATTTTTAGCAGTAGCATTTTTTATGATATTTCGAATATGATTAGTTAATCTTATTTTATAATACGATCCTCTTTTAGTAGTCGAATTTACATTGACTATACCACCGTAAATAACTTTTGTCATTCGAGGATCAGTTGTTATACTTGTACTACCATCTGTTGCATAATCTACAATTGGTAAATTATTATCTAAGTCATATAAGTAAACTCTTTTCGGCTCTTTTGCCATTTTTTTAATATCAGTACTACCATCAGCAGTTTTAGCCATTTGTAAAGTATCGATATAAAAAACCAAATTTGCTTCGTTAACCAGCCATTTATTGGCTCTAATTTCTTCTAGTTTAGCAGCAAGACCATTAAGTTCTAATACAGCAAGTGATCCCTGACCTCCTTTTAAGAAAAGTCTTTCATCTCCTGCCGGATTCGGATTTTGTATTGCAGTTGCATAGTCGGAACTTTTGGCATCCTTAAGTAAACTAGCTGTACTTCCTGTTAAATTAATAACCAATGTTCTGTCTTCTACAGTTTCCCCATCAGTCGTAATATCAGTTTTAGCCTTGTATTTAATAGTAATTTTACCTTTTGTAAAATCCATCAAAGCCATATTACTTGGATCACTCCCTGATCTTTCTACTTGAAAATATAATCCTCTGAAATATTCCTGAAAAACATCAGCAGTAGCAAGTTTTGCAGCCGGAGCACTCAATATTTTACTTTGAAAAAAGGCATTATCTAAATTCAAACGCATTTCGGGAGCAACTTTTGTGGTAACTTCTTTACCATCAGTAGTTGTTACATCAGTGATTTGTTTTGCGTCAAAAAAGAATTGATCATTTTCTAATACACCTCCTGTATTTAATCGACTACCAACTTTTTTTGTATCAAAATTTATATATTCTGGAACACCAGTATCGGTATCCATATCGGTATTATACAATTGTGCAAATTGATTACCACCATCAAAATAAGAAGCACGCATTTGAACACCAGACTCGTAAACACTTAATTTTAACTTTCCTTCCGGCGCTCCATAAATAGAGTCTAATGCATAAGTACTACTCCCATCAAGGTTAGTGGCTGTTATATGACTAAAATAAGGCACGCTAAGTACAACACTTTGTATTACCGGCGATTCTCCAATAGAAGGAGCATAAGCAGCAAGTGCAACCTGCGTGGTATAATTTGCTGTTGTTGTTCCTAAAACCGGATTATCATAAATACCTAAAGCATTTACTGTCAAAGAATTTGACTGAATTGGTGTTACTTCCTGATTGTAAGCCAAAACATCATATTTTTCAGATTCAAGACCAAAATGATCGTCTCCAATCAAATCATCTCCAATGGCATTAAAATCTTTGTCGCAAGAATATAAAAGAACTACAGTACTTATTAATAGAATTTTCTTAAAGAAAGAAGTATTATACATGTTTAAAAATAAAGTTTAAAATTTAAAGACCCATCGTTTTATAGAAATTTGTATACGCTTCTGCGAATGCATCTTTCGTGGCGAAAGGTAAAAAAGGTTTTCCTGAAGATTCTATAAATTTTGTTAAACTTGGCGATACATTTTCAGATGCAATGATAACAGCATCAGAATGTAATATACTCGCCTTTAGAACATTCTCATAATTTGGAGTTTCCAAATCAGCAATTGCTTCATGAGGAACACCGTCAAATTTCACCTTATTAATCATTTCTAAATCTAAATTTTCATCAAAAGATTGCCCGTAAACAGATGTTACGATTTTTGTTTCAGAAAATAAAGCTTCGTTTTTATAGTAATGTTTCATGTAAATTGGCAACATAGCAGCCAGCCAGCCATGAACGTGAATAATATCCGGAACCCAATTTAGTTTTTTTACTGTTTCAACAACTCCTTTTGCAAAAAATATTGCTCTTTCGTCATTATCAGGGTACAGTGCTCCCTCTTCGTCAGCAAAAGTTGCTTTACGTTTGAAATATTCATCATTATCAATAAAATAAACCTGAATTCTTTCTTTCGGAATTGAAGCTACCTTAATAATCAATGGCATATCTAAGTCGTTCACTACCAAATTCATTCCTGAAAGTCTAATAACTTCATGCAACTGGTGTCTTCTTTCGTTGATATTTCCATATCTTGGCATGAAAATTCTTATCTGACCTCCCTGATCATTAATCATTTTGGGAACGTCATAAGACATTAAAGAAACTTCATTTTCAGCCAAATAAGGCACGACTTCAGATGATACATATAATATCCTCTTATCTTTCATAATAGTATTTTACTTAATTTTTGGTAATAAAAACGTTGCAAAATTACAAAAATTTATGCAGTTTATAACTAATATATTATGTTTGCACTAAATTTTAATATTACCAACATGCATATTTTCTACGGTAAAGTAGCTTTGATAGCCTATTTAAAAACTATCAAAACGGCAAATTCGACCATCGGGTTTGTTCCTACAATGGGTGCTTTACACCAAGGGCATCTGGCTTTGATGCAAAGATCCCTTAAAGAAAACGACGATACTGTAGTAAGTATTTTCGTAAACCCAACTCAATTCAACAATCCCGAAGATCTGGCAAAATACCCTAGAACTTTAGAAGAGGACGTAAAAAAAATGCGTGGTTTGAGCGATAAAATGATTCTCTATGCTCCTTCTGTAGAAGATATTTACGAAGGAAATACGGTTTCACAGGATTTTGATTTTGACGGATTGGAAAATCAAATGGAAGGAAAATTCAGACCCGGACACTTCAATGGCGTTGGCACGATCGTAAAAAGGCTATTTGAAATTGTAACTCCTACAAATGCTTATTTTGGCGAAAAAGATTTTCAGCAATTGCAGATCGTTAAAAAAATGGTCGAAAAAAATCATTTGCCGGTAAATGTTGTAGGCTGCCCTATTTTTAGAGAAGAAAACCAATTGGCAATGAGTTCCAGAAATGAACGCTTAACTCCCGAAGAGAGAAAAGAAGCTGCTATCATTTATAAAACTTTAACCGAAGCAAAAGAAATATTCAAAACAAAAAGTCCGGAAGAAACAATCGAATTTGTAGAAAATTCTTTCAAAGACAATGAAAAATTCGATTTAGAATATTTCGTAATTGCTGACGAATCTACATTATTACCTATCGATCTTAAAAGAGAAGGCAAAAATTACCGCGCATTTATAGCAGTATTTGTTAATTCTATTAGGTTGATTGACACCATTTCATTAAATTAATTTACCTTTGCAACATGCAAATTCAAGTTATAAAATCTAAAATTCATCGAGTAAAAGTAACCGGCGCCGATTTAAATTATATTGGCAGCATTACTATTGATGAAACTTTACTAGAAGCTTCAAACATAATTGAAGGCGAAAAAGTATCTATTGTAAATATCAATAATGGTGAACGTTTTGAAACTTATGCTATTAAAGGAGAAAAAAATTCAGGTGAAATTACACTGAATGGTCCTGCAGCCAGAAAAGTTCAAAAAGACGATATTATCATTATTATATCTTATGCAACCCTGGAATTTGAAGAAGCTAAAACCTTCAAACCATGGATCATTTTTCCAAATGAAAACGATAATTCGCTAACGTAAGCTTTCCTTTTAAACTTAAATCTACTTTTAGTTTGTTCCAATTTTGATGGTACAAACAGTATTTTATTGGCTTAAATTCAATATTGATTTTAAAGAATTAATCCCAAACCTACGGAATGATAAAAAATTAACCGCAAAGCGCGCAAAATTTTTATTCAGTTTGTGTTAAGCAAACACAAAGTTCGCAAAGCTTTGTCTTTAACTTTGCGTAAAATCTTTGCGAGCTTTGCGGTTAATTTTGATTTATTTATTTAAATCTGACCTACATTGCTATTTTAAAAATCCTACAATAATAAAAAAGCAAATAAAATGTTATATTGCTACACTATTTCAATACTTTTTAATCCACTGAAATACCCCAAATCATGAGAAAAGTTTACTTACTATTTGCTTTAATTTCCATCTCGGCTTTTGCCCAGAAGAAATTTGACAACATTCAATCTGAAAAACTTGGAGAAGAACGAAGAATTACAATCGGACTTCCGGAATCTTACGAAGCCAATCCTGAAAAAAAATATCCTGTTTTATATTTATTAGACGGCGATTATTTATTTGATCCTTTTTCAGGTGCCGTAAGTTATGGTACTTATTGGGGCGATTTGCCCGAAATGATTATCATTGGTATTCATCAAAATAAAAACGACGAAAGAGAAGACGACACCACTATTGACCAAAATGAAGGACTTCCTTTTGAAAAAGGCGCGGAGTTTTTTGAATTTGTTGGTGCAGAATTAGTTCCTTATATCGAAAAAAAATACCGCACTTCGCCTTTTAGAATTATTGCCGGTCATGATCTTACAGCAAGTTTTGTCAACTTTTATTTGTACAAAGAACAACCGTTGTTTAACGCTTATATTTGTTTTAGTCCAGAATTGGCTCCTAAAATGGAAGTTCGAATTCCGGAGAAATTTGCAAAAGTAACAGAACCTGTATTTTACTATTTATCTGCTGCAGATGGTGACAATAAAAAAATCAAAGAACCAATAGAAAAATTAGACAGCAATATTAAACTTGCCAATAATCCTCTGGTGAACTACAAATACGATTTATTTAAAGGCACAACACATTATACTCAGGTTTTACATGCAATTCCGAGTGCTTTGTACCAAATTTTTGAAGTATACAAACCTATAAATTCAGCAGAATACAATGATAAAATTGCTGTTCTTGAAACAGGATATGCTGATTATTTAGAAAATAAATACAACACAATGTCTAAAGTTTTGGGCGTTCAGATTCCGGTGAGAATGAGTGATTTCAAAATAATTGAAAACCTTATCCTTAAAAAAAATGCGTATGATGAATTAGGCAAAATGGCCGAAATTGGAAACGTAAATTATCCAAAAGCCATGTTGGGCGAATATGAATTAGGATTAATGTACGAAAAAATGGGAGATCCAAAAAGAGCTTCAAAAAAATATCAAAATGCATCGCAAATGGAACCAATTGGGGATTTGAATAAAGATGTGATGTACGAGAAAATCGACGAAATGAATACGCTTGCTAAAAAAACCAAATAATGTCTAAAGTTAAAACTTCCTTTTTTTGCCAGAATTGCGGAACCCAATATGCCAAATGGCAAGGGCAATGCAATGCCTGCAAGGAATGGAATACTATTGCTGAAGAAATTATTCAGAAGCAGGAAAAGGTAGCCTGGAAAAGTGAACCCACTTCTACCAGTAAAGCACCGCGACCTTTAAAAATTAATGAAATTGATTCGGCTCAGGAAATTCGAATGGATACAACTGATGGCGAATTGAATCGTGTTTTAGGCGGCGGAATTGTTCCTGGCTCTCTGACACTTTTAGGAGGTGAACCGGGAATTGGAAAAAGTACGCTTTTGCTTCAAATTTCTTTAAAACTGCCTTATAAAACTTTATATGTTTCCGGAGAAGAAAGTCAGAAACAGATAAAAATGCGCGCCGAAAGAATAACGCCAAATAGCGATAACTGCTATATTTTGACGGAAACTAAAACGCAAAACATATTCAAACAAATTGAAGCAATTCAGCCGGAAATTGTCATTATCGATTCCATCCAGACTTTACATACAGATTATATTGAATCGACAGCCGGAAGTATTTCTCAAATTAGGGAAACAACTGCCGAACTGATCAAGTTTGCCAAAGAAACTAATATTCCGGTTATTTTAATCGGGCATATTACGAAAGACGGAAATATCGCCGGACCAAAAATCCTGGAACACATGGTTGATACCGTTTTACAGTTTGAAGGCGATCGAAATCACGTTTATAGAATTTTACGTTCGCTAAAAAACCGTTTTGGTTCGACTGCCGAACTGGGAATTTATGAAATGCTGGGAAGCGGTTTGCGAGAAGTAAGCAATCCGTCAGAAATATTGATTTCGCACAAAGACGAAGAAATGTCGGGAACAGCGATTGCCACAACCATGGAAGGCATGCGCCCGTTAATGATCGAAATTCAATCTTTGGTAAGCACCGCAGTTTACGGAACGCCGCAGCGCAGTACTACTGGCTACAACGCCAAACGGCTAAACATGATTTTGGCAGTTTTAGAAAAAAGAGCCGGATTTCGTTTAGGCGCAAAAGACGTATTCCTGAATGTTACCGGAGGAATTTCTGTTGATGATCCGGCAATTGACTTAGCTGTTGTTGCCGCTATTTTATCTTCAAATGAAGATATTCCGATTACGAAAGGCTTTTGTTTTGCCGGCGAAGTTGGTTTATCCGGAGAAATTCGTCCTGTAAATCGTGTAGACCAACGTATTCAGGAAGCCGAAAAACTAGGATTCAATACTATCTTTGTTTCAAAATACAATAAAATTGCCTTAAAAAACACAGGAATCAAAATTGAACTTGTTGCCAAGATTGAAGATGTTTCCAGTTTTCTTTTTGGTTAAATTTTTGTTTGCCACGAATTTCACAAATTAAACACGAATTTTTATTTAAATTTAATGTGAAATCTTACATATCCAAGTCATATATAATTCGAGAAATTAGCGAAATTCGTGGCAGAAAATTTACACCACGAAAATTCCTTAAATTTTTATAAACCTACTTTATGAAATTTCCAAAACAAAAAATATTAAAAGCACTTCTAATACTTGCCCTGGTATTGGTAGTGCTTTTTTTAGGTCTTTACTTTTTTCGCGATTCACTTTTAAAACAAGCCATTGCAAAAGTTACCTTGAAAATGAATACAGAATATGACAGTAAATTTTCTGTAAAATCAGCTTCATTTGAAGGATTATCCGGAATCAAATTAACTGATGTTATTTTAGTTCCTAATAATGCGGACACGCTTTGCCACATTCAAAAAATAGAAACCAGTATTAGCTTATCGAATTTATTAATTGGAGATGTTCAGGTTGGAACTTTAAAAATCAACGATGGTTATATTCAATTAGTAAAAAAGGGAAAAGTCCGTAATTTTGATGCTTTCCTAAAAAGAGATAAATCAGATTCTGATACAAACGAAAAACGCAAATATGCCACTTTTGCTTATCAAATCATTTCGAAGCTATTAAATTTAGTTCCAACAGACATGAAATTGGAAAACCTGAATTTTAAAATTGATGACAATGGTAAAAAAGCCTCTATTGAGATCAATAAACTCGTTTTAGACAATAAACAGCTTGAAACGAACC
Source organism: Flavobacterium sp. MEB061 (assembly GCF_000834715.1). NCBI lineage: Bacteria > Pseudomonadati > Bacteroidota > Flavobacteriia > Flavobacteriales > Flavobacteriaceae > Flavobacterium > Flavobacterium sp. MEB061. Next base: position 34,824 of record NZ_JXQR01000009.1, read on the forward strand.
TTCATGTTCAAAGTAAAAATTTTGATCAAAAATGGAATATTAAAGGATTTGCTGATCCCAGAAATAAAAAAGCAGATATTCGGTTTTTTAATCTTGATACCGGAGCCATTCGCGTTCCGTATCTTGACGAACGTTACAATTTCAAGGCAAGCTTTGATTCTATTCGATTAAACGTTGCCAATATTGATAAGGACGGAAGTGAATTGCATATTGATGGCTATACTTCTATCACGAATTTAAAAATCAATCATCCAAAAATAGCCAGTAAAGATGTTGTAATTAAAAATGCCCGTTTTGATTATCGTTTTCTGCTTGGTGACGATTTTATTTCGATCGACAGTACTTCTACAATGCAATTGAACAAAATAAAAGTAAAGCCTTACGTTTCGTATAATACGGAAAAAGACACGGTTTATACTTTACAAGTTGAGATTCCGAAGATGCAGGCACAGGATTTTATTGTTTCCTTGCCAGACGGATTGTTTACCCATTTTCAGGGAATGGAAGCGACGGGAATTTTCGATTATAAATTGGATTTCAAATTCAATAAAAACAAACCTAATACTTTAGTTTTTGACAGTAAACTAAACAAACAAGATCTAAGAATCACGAAATATGGTGAAGCCGATCTTAATAAATTAAACAGAGAATTTGTTTATCGCGCTATCATTCAGAATGTATTGCAACGTCCGGTTTTGGTTGGAAGTGCAAATCCCAATTATACACCTTTAGACCAAATCTCGCCTTATTTACGAAAATCAGTATTGACAACAGAAGATCCTTCTTTCTTTTCGCATCGAGGGTTTATAAATGAAGCCTTCAAACAATCTATTCTGAAAAATATCAGAACTAAGAAATTCTCTCGCGGTGCCAGTACGATCAGCATGCAATTGATTAAAAACGTATTTCTAACCCGTGAAAAAACGCTTTCGCGTAAGCTGGAAGAAATTCTCTTGGTTTATATTTTAGAAAATAACAGAGTTGTAAGCAAAGAAAGAATGCTTGAAGTTTATTTCAACATTATCGAATGGGGACCAAACGTATACGGAATTGGTGAAGCAAGTCAATTTTATTTCCAGAAAAGTCCATCAGGTTTAAATGTAGACGAATGTTTGTTTTTGGCGACAATTATTCCAAAACCAAGAAAATTCATGTATCAGTTTAATGATGAAGGAAACCTGAAAGATTATGCCGTAAAAAATCAAAAATTCTTAAGAAACTTAATGTTCCGCAGAGGCCTCCTAATTCCTGAAGATACCATTGGCCAGTTTCCTGTTTATATTTCCGGAAATGCGCGTTCGTTAATACGAATCAAAGCACCGGATTCAACAGCAATTAAAAATGATTCTTTGGCGATGGAGGAGGAATTTGATTTGTAAACGATTTGCCACGAAGACACCAAGGCACAAAGTATTGTCATTTCGACCGAAGGGAGAAATCACACTCGTGAATCTACAAAGAGAATCTACAATCTTTGTCGAGCTTCTAGTGTGATTTCTCCCTTCGGTCGAAATGACACAAAATGCAAATAAATAATAAATATTTGTGTCTTAGCGTCTTCGTGGCAATAACTTACGGAGCCGGATCTGGAATAATAGCCTGTACTTTATCAATTTCGGCTAAAATTTCTTTTGAAAGTACAACATCAATCGTATCGATATTTTCTTTTAATTGTTCCAATGTTGTAGCGCCGATAATAGCACTGGTTAAAAATGGCTGCTGCAACACAAAAGCCATTGATAATTGCGTTAACGTCAATCCGTGTTTATGGGCGATTTCCTGATATAATTTTGTTGCCTGTGTACATTGATCGCTTCCGTAACGAGTATATTGCGGGAAAAGTTTAACCCTGGCTTTTGGATGTTCTTCTCCGGTTAAAAATTTGCCAGTCAATGTTCCAAATCCTAAAGGTGAATATCCTAACAAACCAACATTCTCATGGATTGCAACTTCGGCTGAACCAACTTCAAAAAGACGGTTTAGTAAATTATATGGATTTTGAACCGTTTTAATTCTTGGCAAATTTTGATATTTGCTTTCTTCCAGAAAACGCATCATTCCCCAGGCATTTTCGTTAGAAACTCCGATGTGTTTTATTTTTCCTTCTTTAATTAATCCGTCAAAAGTTTCCAGAACTTCTCTGAAATTATCTTCCCATGCATCATCCTGAACTTTAAAAGCACGCTGACCAAAAGTATTTGTTTTACGTTCCGGCCAATGCATTTGATACAAGTCGATATAATCTGTTTGCAGACGTTTTAAACTATTATCTAAAGCATATTTAATACTCGCAGGAGAAAAATCAAGTTTTTCGCGCATATAGCCAAAATTCGCGTTTGGTCCTGCAATTTTTGAAGCCAAAACTACTTTCTCGCGATTTCCTGATTTTTTAAACCATGTTCCGATAATTTTTTCCGTACTTCCGTAAGTTGCTTCACTTGCCGGAACCGAATACATTTCGGCAGTATCAAAAAAGTTAATTCCGCGTTCAAGAGCATAATCCATTTGGACATGACCCTCCGCTTCTGTATTTTGTTGCCCGAAAGTCATGGTTCCGAGACAGATTTTACTAACTTTTATATCGGTGTTGGGTAAAGTTGTGTATTTCATTTTTTTATTTTTAAGGTTCAAAGTTGCAGAGGCTCAAAGGTACAAAGGGAGCATCCAATGGAAAATAACACAAAAGTTAAAAAAGGTACAAAATTATTTTTAATAGAATTGAGTTTGCAAAGCTCTGGATAAACTCAAAAAAAACTAAAAAGGCCCAAAGTTAAAAACTTTGAGCCTTTGTTCCTTTGGACCTTTGTAACTAAAAAACTTAGTTTATACTATTCAACATTTCAGCGATTTCATCTAATCTTGGCGTTAAGATGATTTCGATTCTACGGTTTTTGGCTTTTCCTTCCGGAGTGGCGTTGCTTGCCAATGGAGAAAATTCGCTACGACCTGCTGCAGTTAGTTTTTGTTTGTTGATTTTTGTGTTTTCACTCAAAATATTTACAATTGCTGTTGCTCTTTTTGTTGATAGATCCCAGTTGTTTGCAATTGGCCCTGAACCTGCATACGGATCATCATCTGTATGTCCTTCAATAAGAACTGAAAGATCAGGATTATCTCCAAGAACTTTTCCTAACTCTACAACTGCTTTTCTACCTTCGGTACCAACAGCCCAGCTTCCTGAATTAAAAAGTAATTTGTTTTCCATAGAAACATAAACTTTTCCGTTTTTCTGTTCCACTGTCAAACCTTTTCCTTCAAAACCGTTTAAGGCTTTCGATAAAGTTTCCTTTAATTTTTTCATTGCCGCTTCTTTGGCAGCAATCATTGCTTCAAGTTCGTTTAAGCGGTTTGCTGTTTTATCAAGACGTGCTTGTTCTTCGGCCAGTTTTTTTGATTTTGCTTCTAATTGCGCCAGCAATTCACGGTTTTTAGCCATATTGCTTTCTAATGCATCATTGCTATTTTTCTCCAATGCATTGTATGAATCCTGCAGTACTTTATATTTTTTTTGTTCAGCGGCAAGATCTGCTTTTTGTTTTGCAAGATCGTCTTTTGTGCCTGCCAAATCTTTTGTTAATTTATCACGATCTAATTCCAATTGATTTTTAGCTTTTTGCAAATCTGCATTTTGATCAGCAATGGAGCGATTTTCTTTTTTCAGATCTGAATATTTAGATTCAAGATCATTGTAAATTTTCTTAGAAACACACGAAGTCATGGATAAAGCTATTACTAGCAATCCGATGGAGGCTTTTTTAATCATCTTATTTTTTGGTTTTTATTTGGGGCTTATTAATAATTCAAAATTTCTTGTTTTACGGAGAGGCCTAGCCCTGATGGGAACGGCATCCTTTTGTGGCGGGGTTCGCCACAAAAGATATAGTGGACAGCAGGAAATAGCTCCTTCCTTTGACTCTGCTCAGGATGACAACTATAAATTCCAAAATGCTATAAACTATAATCGCATTTAAAACTGCTATTCTTTTAACAATAACAATACCAAACTTTATTCGATTTCAACTAAAACCGGACAATGATCTGAATGCACAGCATCTGGTAAAATTACAGCACGCTTTAATCTATGTTCTAATGAATCGCTTACTAAATTATAATCGATACGCCAGCCTTTGTTGTTTCCGCGGGCTCCGGCACGATAACTCCACCAAGAATAATGATGCGGATCTTTGTTGAAATGACGGAAACTATCGATAAAACCGGATTTTATAAACCCGTCAAGCCAGGCGCGCTCTGCAGGTAAAAATCCTGAAACGGTTTTATTACGAACCGGATCATGAATATCAATCGCTTCGTGGCAAATATTATAATCTCCGCAAATAATCAGGTTTGGAATCGTGATTTTAAGTTCGTTGATGTAGTTTTGAAAATCATCCATAAACATAAATTTATGATCAAGTCTTTCAATATTAGTTCCCGATGGAAGGTACAAACTCATTACCGAACAATCATCAAAATCAGCACGAAGGTTGCGACCTTCAAAATCCATATGCTGAATTCCGGTTCCGAAAACGACATTATTGGGTTTTATTTTAGATAAGATAGCCACGCCGCTATATCCTTTTTTGGTAGCCGGATAATAATATTGATAAGGATAACCCGCATCGGTAATTGCTTCCACAGGAATTTGTTCTTGTGTCGCTTTTATCTCCTGAAGACAAATAACATCAGGATTGGCTTGTTGCAGCCATTCTATAAATCCTTTTGTAATTGCCGCTCTGATTCCGTTTACATTATAAGAAATAATTTTCATTCAAGTTTTTTTTAGGAATCCAAATGTAATAAAAAAGTGGAAAGTTTGCATTTGTATCAACGAAAAGTAGAGTTTTTTGTTATCTTTGTTGGCTGCTCTAATAAATTAAAAATAGTACATGGGTTTAGTTACCGCGAAAGAAGTTGCAAAGGCAATAAATGTTGAGAAGTACGGAGTATTAGGTACTTTTTCAGGCTGGATTCTTATGAAGGTCCTTAAGATCTCTACCCTTAATAAAATTTACGATCATAACAAACATTTAGAGGATGTCGCGTTTTTAAACGGAATTTTGGATGAAATGGAAATCAAATTTGAAATTCCTGAAGAAGATTTAAAACGATTACCTAAAGATGGCGCTTATATTACTATTTCAAATCATCCGCTTGGAGGAATTGACGGTATTTTATTATTGAAATTAATGCTTGAAAGAGAGCCTAATTTCAAAATTATTGCCAACTTTTTATTACACAGAATTGTTCCGCTTAAAAAATATATCATGCCTGTTAATCCTTTTGAAAATCATAAGGATGCAAAATCGAGTGTTGTGGGAATTAAAGAAACTTTACGCCATTTAAGTGACGGAAAACCGTTGGGAATTTTCCCTGCCGGGGAAGTTTCAACCTATAAAGATGGTAAATTAGTAGTAGATAAACCTTGGGAAGAAGGCGCTTTAAAATTGATTAGAAAAGCAAAAGTTCCGGTTGTACCTATTTACTTTCACGCTAAAAACAGCAGATTATTCTATTGGCTTTCTAAAATTGACGATACTTTACGTACTGCAAAATTACCATCGGAATTATTGACGCAGAGAGATCGTGTTATTAAAGTTCGTATTGGTAAGCCGATTTCGGTAAACGAACAAAATGAAATTGAATCGTTTGAAGAGTATTCAGAATTTTTAAGAAAGAAAACCTATATGCTTGCCAATCCTTTTGAAAAGGACAGCAAATTAATAGATACAGCAAGTTTAAAAATACCAAAAGCACCCAAAAAAATTGTTACTCCGGCAAGTGAGTCGAAAATGATTGACGAGGTAAATGCTTTAAGAGGAAGCGATTGTCGCTTATTGCAAAGTAAAAACTACGAAGTATTTTTTGCAACAGCGAAATCTGTTCCGAATATTTTACATGAAATTGGACGTTTGCGTGAAATCACTTTCCGTGAAGTTGGTGAAGGAACAAACGAATCTATTGATTTAGACAAATTTGACCAATATTATCACCATATGTTTTTGTGGGATGATGAAACCAAACGAATTGCAGGTGCCTACCGTATGGGATTGGGATCTGAAATTTATCCGAAATATGGTCTTGAAGGTTTTTATTTGAATGACCTTTTTAGATTTGAACCGGAATTGCACGATATGATGCATAAATCTATCGAAATGGGACGCGCTTTTATCGTTAAAGAATATCAGCAAAAACCAATGCCTTTGTTTTTATTATGGAAAGGTATTATTCATACAACATTACGTTATCCTGAACATAAGTATTTATTGGGTGGAGTAAGTATCAGTAATCAATTCTCTGATTTCTCGAAATCATTGATGATCGAGTTTATGAAATCGAATTATTACGATCCCTATATTGCACAGTACATTCATCCTAAAAAAGCTTACAAAGTAAAACTAAAAGACGCTGACAAAGACTTTATTTTTGATGAAGCCGAATCAGATCTTAATAAGTTTGACAAAATTATTGACGAATTAGAACCAGGAAATTTACGTTTGCCGGTTTTAATTAAAAAATACATCAAACAAAATGCCCGCGTAGTTGCTTTTAACGTTGATCCGTTGTTTAATAATGCGATCGACGGTTTAATGTACATTCGCATTGCAGATATACCGGAAAGCACAATGAAACCGGTTATCGAAGAATTTCAAATAGAACTGGAACGTAAACTATCTGAAAAAGAAGACTAATACCCTATTTAAATTATACGCTGATTTTTTACAGTACTATCTAAACGCACAATAAAAGCCTAAATTATCTTATCTATTACCCTAAAGGTTTCCCTAAAAACCTTTAGAAGGTAATGCTATATGAAGAACATACCATTTTTTCGCCTATTATCTATTTTTTGAATATTGAATTTTTGTTGCCTGATTGCAGTTTAAAAACAAATACAAATCATTAATACTGAATAATATGAAAAACAAAACACTTTCTTCGGTTTTTATTATATGTTGTTATTGTTGTGTACATTCACAAACAAACAATAAAGTAGGTTTTACTACCTCAACACCTACCGAAATAATTGATGTAAACGGAACAGCTCGTGTAAGAGACATTCCGGCGAACGGAAACCCGAATGCCATTTATACAAAACCAGATGGTACCGTATCGACTGCAAAAGACCAGACATTTAACGCCACTAAGACTTTAGTAGTAGATGCAAATGGAGTTGTTGGGTCTATTGACGGAATAGCAATTACGGTAGCACCAACTATTAAAACAATACAATATAGCCGTACAGCTACTACTATTGATACAAATACACCTACGAATTCTGTAACTACAATTGGCATTTTATCAATACGCTTTACTGGCACGACCACCGGTAGCGGTAATTCGATTGAATTTAGGACCTCAGTAGCAAATCAGGTAACTGCATTTGCTGAAGTGTCTGGTGCCGGAGGAAATTACTTTGCTAACTGGAGAACCACTGCTGCTGCTGCAAACACATGGTACACGGCAACTGCACAAGGTGTCACCCCCGCTAACCGGGATACCTATGACTTAATGCTAACATTGCATAATTCACAAGAAATTTATCGTGTATCATTAATTTGTAATGGTTCTATAGCTGCGAGCGGTGGAATACCAGCAGTACCAGCTCAGGTTATTATTTTTGTCGAAAAACTGCAATAACAAAAGCATGCACGATCACGACTATTAAGGGAAAACTCCAGAAGAGTTCCCAGAACAAACACTAAGTAAATTATCTAAAATTTTTAAAGTCCCACTTGTTGGGACTTTTTTATTTATACCTGTTTCAAAAAGCCCATCATTTATATATACCTCACAAACACATACAAAAAAACGTTCAGCAGCCCTTAACATGGTTCAAACTTTTTCTATAGAATGAGATTAACGATTAACATTCTATTTTTTTATAATTCACATCAAGACCACTTTGTAACAGCTTTAATTTATTTACCCTAAAGTACAACTCTAAAAGCTTTTAGAGGTGATATTGCACTGAAAACATAACCTAATTTTGCCGTCTCAACTTTGATTAAGTCTTAATCCTTAAAACATTAGACTTTTTAGCGTGGTTGACAACCTAAAAATTTGAAAAAAATTATTAATCAGTAAATTAAATTAATATGAAAAACAAAGTACTTTCTTCACTTTTTATCTTATGTTGTGCTTTTGGGTACTCTCAAACAAACAACAAACTAGGTGTTAATATAAAAGCACCAACCGAGTCGCTAGACGTAAACGGAACAACTCGTTTAAGAGACCTTCCGGTAAGCGGGGCATTAAATGCAATTACTACAAAAACAGATGGTAGTCCATCTACGGCAAAAGACCAAACTTATAGCGCAACCAAAACTGTAGTTGTAGATGCAAACGGTGTCGTTGGAACTATAGATGGAATAGCAATTACTACTGCACCCAATATTAAGACAATACAATATGTACGTACTTCTTCGCCTATTAATGCAACTACAAAAACAACTTCTGTTACTACACTAGGTAATTTATCTGTAAGATATAACGGCGCCATTTCTACTCAGCTTAATGCGGTCGAATTTGTAACAGCCATTCCAACTCACGTTACCGCATTCGCACAAGTAGCGGGTGGAGGTCAGGCATGGGACAAAATTTTCTCTAACTGGCAAACTACCGTTTCATCAGGAGTTGCCACAGACTGGAAAACAGTATCGGGTCAAGCAGTAACACCAAATAATCGTGATACTTATAGCGCAATGATAACCTTACATAATACACAAGAAATCTACCGTGTATCGTTAATTTGCAACGGGGCTATAGCAGCTAGCAGTGGCGTTCCTAAAGTAGATGCTCAGGTTATTATCTTTATTGAGAAACTGCAATAAAAACATAACTTTTATAAAACTAATCAAAAACAAAAGAGCCAGATAACATAACGTTATCTGGCTCTTTTTTATATATTCTTTTAGTTTAGGCAAATAAAAATCCCATTCGCATCAGCAAATGGGATTCTTTTAATTACAATTTTTATTTAAAACTAATTTATGATGAGCAATCAGTTTTATAGTTTTAGAAAGCTTTATACGACCTTTTAAATCTGAAACAAAACTAGAAGTCTCAAAGGTTAATTTTGTGCCTGATAAGTCATTATTGTATTAAAAAAAGGCGTGCCAGAAAAAGAAAACCTATTATTTAGAAACATAAAAAAATCCCATTCCTGACTGAATGGGATTTTTTTATGTTTAAAACCAAATCGACTGATGCATTATATCATCAATTGAATTGTTTTTTACAAAAAGAATCAATCGTATAAAATGATAAATAGCTAAAAAATAAGCCAATCTATAGGCCAGTTTTTTATTGTATAATAATCCTGTAAAATATTCTTTTTTGGTAATAATTTCTGTTACCAACACAATAATAGTTACCCAGCAAAAAGCAATTACAAAAGGCCCTAAAATGTGGTAACTAATAGATTTGTATAAATCTCCCTGATAAAAATAAACCAGTGATTTTGTAATACCACAACCAGGACAAGGAAATCCCGTGACCATTTTAAAGGGACAAAAAGACTGATCCGACTCTAAATGATCGTTATGATTATTAAGCATTAAAAAAAACGGAACTATCAGTGTAATTGCTGCACCGATAATTCCGTAAATTTTACGTTTTATTCTACTATTATTTGTATAATCTGTTGATGTCACCTTGTACAATCATTGCTGCTGCAATAGGAAAAAAGAATCCTAAAACAATTAATAAAGTAGACTGATCTTTTTGAAGTTCACCAGTTTGCTCATACACTTTTGGCAAAGCTTCTTTTCCTGCTAAATAATAAAAATAAATATTTACCGGCATACAACATCCTGCAAAAATTGCAATTGGCTGCGAAATAACTTCTTTCTTTGCTACAGCATTAAAAACCTCTGCAACTTTAATGTTCCAATAAATTAAATACAATCCGCATGATAAAAATCCAAAAAGTAAAACCATAATAGGATCCACTTTAAATACTGGGATTGGCTCATTAAAATTGTTTGATGTTTCTTGTAATTCCATTTTCTATTATTTATATTTAGTTATTATTATTGTAATTCAACTTTTCCAATTTCATTAATTTCTTCGATATTGTTTTTAGGATCTTGTCCATAATCATTTGGACCTGAATCACCTTCTGTAAACAACAAAACAAGCAACCAGATACCTCCAATAAACGGAACCAGGCAGATAAAATAAAACCAGCCGCTTTTTCCAACGTCGTGCAATCTTCTTACTACTGCAGCCAAAGTAGGTATAAACGTTGCTAACGTATAAAGACCAAAAAAAGCATATCCAATTATTCCTCCTGTAACCGCATCGCCAAAAATGGCTCCAATGATAGCTCCAATAACAATTAATAAAATAGAAATTAATCCATTTGCAAGTGCAAAATACCAATATTCGCTTCTTCTGGCGCGACCTTTAAAGTTTGCATAGTTTTCAAAAACGACTTTTTTGTACCATTCAATCATAATTAATAAAATTAGTTAGTTTAATGCCTCCTCTTTTGGATTTTCGGCTTCTCCTTTTTAAAAATTTTGTTAAAATTCGAAACAATATTAACAAAAAATTATCTTAAAAACTAATTATGGAAATTACTTTTAAAAAGAAAAGGATTGTTATTACAACTTCAATCGAAATAACTGTAAATAGTGACTTTTCTGCAGAAATATTAAAATTTTCAATTTACTTATTCAATTTACTTAGAATAAACTTTTTTAATCTTATCTACAATAACCTGTGCCAGCCTTTCATGACTTTCGAATGTCCACCCTGCAATATGCGGAGTCAATAAAACATTCTTGGCTTGCAATAAATACTGAAAAGCTTCTGGCGTATTTTTATCTTGAAAAAGGGTTTCAAAAGATAATTTCTCATACTCCAGAACATCCAAACCTGCTCCCAGAACTTTTTTAACCTTCATGGCGCTGACCAAATCTGCCGTAACAATGTTTTTGCCACGCGAAGTATTTATTATCCAAAAGGGCTTAGAAAATGCATTAATAAAATTAGCATCAACCATTTTGTCTGTTTCAGGAGTCCACGGAAGATGTAAACTCAAAACATCCGCTTTTTGCTGTAATTCTTGCAATGAAACTTGTTTTGCATTTTCGTCTCCTACATTGTCCAAAATATCATAACATAAAACCTCTACCTCAAAACCACGAAGTTTTTTAGCAAAAGCTTTACCCATGTTTCCATAACCAATAATACCAACTGTTTTGCCGTCAAGTTCGTGACCGCGATTACTTTCGCGATTCCAGTGTCCCGCTTTTATTTCGGCGTCTGCCTGATTTAAATTATTAAATAAAGACAAAATTACACCAAGTGAATGTTCTGCAACAGCGTTGCGATTACCTTCCGGGGCCGCAATTAAGTGTATTCCTTTTACTTCGGCATAGTCACAATCGATACTTTCTAAACCCGCGCCAACCCTGGCAATAAACTGTAAATTGGTTGCTTTATCCAGGAATGTTTTATCAATTTTAAAACGGCTTCGAATTACGATTCCGTTATAATCCTGGATTTTTGCTTCGACTTCTTCTTTTGATGATTTAAAATCGGCGTGATTTTCAAAACCAGCTTCTTCTAATTGCGCCCAAAGTATGGGATGGTTGCTGTCGATATGTAGAATTTTAGTACTCATAAATTAAAAACTTTATTAGGAAAACAAAGTAACAAAAAATAGCCTTTATTATTTTAACAAAATAAATTTGGGAAGAAATGCGTAAATTCGCATAAAAGGGATTTATGAAAACAATTGGCTTAATTGGCGGAATGTCCTGGGAAAGTTCTTCGTTATATTATCAAATAATAAATCGAACGACGCAGGAGAAACTAGGTGGTGTACATTCTGCAAAATGCATATTATATTCTGTAGATTTTAATGAAATTGCCTTACTGCAAAAAGAAGGAAACTGGGAAAAACTAGGCGAATTAATGGTTGAGGCCGCTCAAAGTCTAGAAAAAGGCGGTGCCGATTTTATCATATTATGTACAAACACGATGCATAAATTATCTGACGAAATAGAAGCCAGCGTTTCGATTCCATTAATTCATATTGGTGATGCTGCCGCTCAAAAAATTAAAGAAAAGAATTTTAAAAAGGTAGGTTTATTAGGAACATCATTTACAATGGAACAGGATTTTTTTAAAGGCCGTTTATTAAACAGGCATCAAATAGAAACCATAATTCCGGATGAAACCCAAAGAGCAGCAATACATAGAATTATATACGATGAACTGGTAAAAGGAATTGTAAATAATGAATCGAGAAATATTGTTTTAGAAATAATCTCTGATTTAATTGATAAAGGTGCAGAAGGAATTATATTAGGCTGTACAGAAATTGAACTCTTAATTACCAATGAATTTACTACTGCCGAATTGTTTAACACTGCAGAAATTCACGCCAAAAAAGCTGTCGAATTTGCATTAAAATAAAATATGAAACTAACGAAAACTTTTAAAGCTTTTTTTGAAAACGAAAAATCAGGAGGTCTTTTACTGCTTTTTGTCACTATACTTTCGCTTGGTCTTGCCAACTCTTCTTTACAGACAGAATACATTGCTTTGTGGGAAACAGATTTAGGCGGGCATTCGATCACGCATTGGATTAATGATGGTTTAATGACGATTTTCTTTTTACTGATTGGTTTAGAATTAGAACGCGAAATTTATCATGGTGAATTATCAAGTATAAAAAATGCATCTTTACCCATTATGGCGGCCTTTGGAGGCATGCTGGTTCCTGCAGCCATATTTCTGGCTTTAAATTACGGAACAAATACTCAAAACGGAGCCGGAATTCCTATGGCTACAGATATTGCATTTGCGATTGGAATTTTATCGCTTTTAGGCGATAAAGTTCCGCCATCATTGAAGGTGTTTTTAACAGCACTTGCCGTAATTGATGATTTGGGCGCTATCATTGTAATTGCTATTTTTTACACCACTTCTATCGCTTTTGTAAACCTTGCAATTGCCTTAGGAATTTGGGTATTCTTGTTTGTGTTGAACAGAATGAAAATTCATAACCTAATTCCGTATTTAATTGGCGGAGTTGCCATGTGGTATTTTATGCTGAATTCAGGAGTTCATGCCACTATCACCGGCGTTATATTGGCATTTGTGATTCCGTTTGGAGATGGCGGCGAAAAATCAGTTTCATACAAATTACAACACTTTTTACATAAACCGGTTGCCTTTATTATTTTGCCCTTGTTTGCTGTTGCGAATACCTGCATCGCCATCGGATCTGACTGGCATCAGGGATTAAATCATCCTAATACTTTGGGTATTATTTTAGGGCTTGTTATTGGCAAGCCACTTGGTATTTTACTTTTCTCTTTTATCGGAGTGAGCGCGGGATATTGCGTGCTGCCAAAAAAACTAAAATGGACACATATTTTAGGCGCAGGAATGTTGGGCGGAATAGGCTTTACAATGTCTATTTTTATTACAATCCTGGCATTTAAAGATCCGGAAGTTATTGTTTTCTCAAAAATCGCGATTCTGATTGCGTCTCTTCTTTCGGGAGTTTTCGGATTTGTTTATCTCAAATATATCTTGTCTAAGAAAAAAGCTTAATTACGATGAAACCAGTATTTACAGTCGTTTATATCATTCTTTCTGTTTTTTTAATTTCAGCTTGTACGAATAAAAAAGTAGAAAATGTCGTTGAAAAAGATATTCCTAAAACCGAAATTTCTGCTGAAATAAATAAAAATGAAGAATCAATTGAAGGGATTTATAAAACCGCCGAATGTGATATTTCTGTAGAAATAACAAAAAACAAAGACGGATATCAATACTTATTAAAAACAAATCTTCGTAAAGTAAAAGGCAAAGCAACTTTTTCTACAAATGAATCAGGCGAAAAATATCTGGTTCTGGAAGGAATAAAATGGGATGAATACGAAGGAGATATTAGCAATGAGGAAGAAAATGATTCTCTTGCCGATTCAAAACCTGAACACGAATTAGAAATTCCTATTGGAATTGACGCGAGTTATGTAAAAGACACGCTCACGATTCAGAATTATGGCAATGCGATGAATTCTTATACTAAGATTTCTGAGTGTGGTTTGAAGTACATTCAGCTTATAAAAAAGTAAAATTCTAAAATAATGAAATTCCAATTTTACTTTAAATGAAAAGAATCAATCAAATACTTTTTTCTTCTATAACATTGATCATTTTGCTTGTTGGGATAATATTATATCTAATAATAACATTTAAAGACCCGCAATCTGATTTGAATTGTCAAATTCCAATCCCTTTTTGTGGAACATCAAGTCCTAAATTAACAGAAAACCAATCTGAAGGAAAAGAAATATTTAATTCTGTTTGTGCAGCTTGCCACAAACTAGACGCAAAAAGTACTGGACCGGCACTTCGCAACTTAGATTCACTGGTCTTTGTAAAATGGATGATTGAGAAAAACCACAAAATCGACAGCACTAAAATTGATGAATTAGGTTTAGATTATCACAGAACGATGTTTAAAGATTTTATTAATGAAAAAAATCTTCCTTTATTAATAGATTATTGTTCAAGAATACGTTATTAAATTCTAAAAACAACAAATTCCAAACTCCAACTCATCAAGTTTGGAATTTGGAATTTAAAATATTGGAATTTCTTAAAAACTATCCCTTAATTTGTTTTAAAGAAGTCTTGATTCCTTTTATCAAAGAGGAACTGAAACCATTATGCTCCATTTCGTTCAAACCTACAATTGTGCATCCCTGAGGCGTCGTTACACGATCGATTAATTGTTCTGGGTGCACTTTTTCCTCTAATAACATTTTTGCTGCTCCTTTAACCGTTTGTGCTGCAATTGCCAAAGCCGTTTGAGAATCAAATCCAATTTCGATTCCGGCTTGCATTGAAGCGCGAATGTATCTTAACGCATAAGCTGTTCCGCATGCGCCAAGAACTGTTGCTGCGTCCATTAATTTTTCGTCGATAACAGGAGCAGTTCCTAAATCCTGAAACAAATCAACAATTGGCAAGGCTTTTTCCCTATCCTTTTCAGGGAAAGAAATACAAGTTGCTGATTCTCCAAATTGTGCAGCAATATTCGGCATGATTCTAACAACCGGATATTCGTTATTTGTTTTTGTCTGAAGCACTTCAAGAGACAAACCACTTACTGCCGAAGCAATAGTTTTACCAGCAATTACCGGTAAAATTTCTGCCAAAACAGTATCAACCTGATAGGGTTTTATAGTCAAAACCACAACATCGGCTTCCTGAATATTATGTTTGTTATCGTTAGAAACCGTGATTCCAAATTCAGTTAAATACTGAATACTGGCAATGTTTCTTCTCGTTACTGTAACCTGATTATTTTTAGAAAATTTTGCAATTCCCAAGGCAATAGAAACCCCAAGGTTCCCTCCTCCTATTATGTGTACTTTCATTTCTTATTTATTGGCTGGTTAATAGCATATTTTTCAGCCACAAATTACGCAGATTTTACAGATCTTAAATCACTGTAATCTATTAATTTGTTGCAAAAAACTTAGAATCCAAGAATCAGTTTTGCTACTCCAAAGTAGAGCATAATTCCAAAAACGTCATTGGTTGTTGTAATAAACGGACCCGTTGCAATAGCAGGATCAATTTTATTTTTATGAAGAAAAAGCGGTACTAAAGTTCCTAAAGTCGCTGCGAACAAAATCACTACGATCATTGAAATCGAAATCGCAAATCCTACTAAATATTGTTGGTACATAATCGAATGATAGCCTAACAAAAGCAATGAAATAATACTTCCGGAAATCATCGAAACGGTAATTTCCTTCGTAAAATAACCACGGCTAAATTCCTTTAAAGTTCCGTTTGCCAAACCCTGTACTACGATAGCAGAAGCCTGAACCCCAATATTTCCGGCTGTTGCCGAAAGCAAAGGCACGAAAATAATTAAAGTAGAATGGAGTTTAAAGATCTCTTCATTTCCTTTCAACACAAAAGAAGCTACAATTTCGATTACCATTCCAATTAAAAGCCATGGTAAACGTGCTTTTGTTAATTCAAGAACACTGTCATTAGATTCAACGTCTTGTGTAATACCTGCCGCCAACTGGTAATCCTTATCGGCTTCGTCCTTGATTACGTCTACGATATCATCAATGGTAATTCTACCAACTAAACGGCCCAATTCATCTACGACCGGAATGGCTTCCAAATCATATTTTTGCATGATACGCGCTACCTCAACATCTTCGGTATCTACGTTTACGAAATTTAATTTTCGAATATAAATATCACCAATTTGAGTTTTGGTTGATGTTGTCAATAAATCTTTAAGTGATAATCTTCCTTTTAGGCGATTTTCATCATCAACAACATAAATAGAATGTACTCTTGACACGTTTTCGGCCTGAATACGCATTTCTTTCACGCAAGTTAGTACATTCCAATTTTCATTGACTTTTACTAACTCTTTTCCCATCAAACCACCGGCAGAATTTTCGTCGTAACGCAACAAGTCAACAATGTCTTTTGCGTGTTCAACGTCAAGCATTTCAGAGATTACTTCTGCTTTGATTTCCTGCGAAAGTTCACCGATAATATCCGCTGCGTCATTGGTTTCAAGCTCATCAAGCTCTTCTGCAATTTCTTTAGGCGAAAGTCGGCTTAAGATATTTTCACGCAAATCATCTTCAAGTTCCAGAAGAATTTCTGCTGTTTTATCACTATCTAAAACCCTGAAAATATAGGTTGCTTCGTCGAAATCCAGTTCATCCAGAATTTCGGCAATATCGGCATGGTGCAGATCGTTCAATAAAACTTCAAGTTCCTTGTCGTTTTTCTGAACAATATGCTCTTCTAATTGGTGTATTAATTCTTTGCTAACTTTGAACTCCATCGGCTTCTATTTTTTGAGTCAGTTCAATAAATTCTTCTACACTAAGTTGCTCGGGACGTTTATCAAAGATAGTGTCTAATCGCAAATCATCAGTTAAATTTAATGTTTTCAAACTGTTACGTAATGTTTTTCGTCTTTGCTGAAAAGCAGTTTTCACCACAGTAAAGAACAACTTTTCGCCACACGGAAGACTATAATCTTCCTTTCGGGTCATTTTCATCACACCCGATTTCACCTTGGGCGGAGGAATAAAAACATTTTCGTCAACAGTAAACAAATACTCGGTAATATAGAAAGCCTGTGCTAAAACGGATAAGATTCCGTAAGCTTTAGATCCTTTTTTCTCGCAAATACGTTCTGCTACTTCTTTTTGAAACATTCCTGAAAACTCAGGAATCTGATCTCTGAACTCTAAAGTCCTAAAAACGATCTGAGTCGAAATATTGTATGGAAAGTTCCCAATTATAGCAAATTGTTTGTCTTTGTAAACCTCATTGATATTGTATTTCAGGAAATCCTGAGAGATAATCTTATCTTTTAATTTTGGATAATTTTCACCTAAATACACGACAGATTCTCCATCAATTTCAATTACGTGTGTATTTATTGGTTTATCAAGCAAATACTTAGTCAACACACCCATCCCTGGTCCTATTTCTAAAACCTCATCGTATCCTTTTAAGCTTAAAGTATCTGCAATTGCTTTTGCGATGCTTTCGTCTTTCAGGAAGTGTTGTCCTAAATGTTTTTTGGCTTTTACTTTTTCCATTTTATCTTTTATTTGCCGCGAAGGACTATGTTTTTTTGCCACGAAGGCACTAAGACGCAAAGTTTATTTTTTATTTATTTCTCTGAGTTGTTGAATATCTAATAAATCCTTAGCTCTATTAGCTTTAATTTTACTAGTAATCAAATCTTCTAAAGACAGAATATTCCATTTTAAAAATGTCTTATCATTAACCGTTGTTTCTTCACTGTCATTATAAGCTTCTTCGAATGATTTATTCACTGAAAACTTTGTAATTAATTCTAAATCTAAATCAACTGGAGAAAACTTAATTGATATATTTTGTTCCTGCTTCTTTACATTTTCAGGAAAATCGTCAATTTCATATCCCATTTCGTTAAAAACAAGCACTAATTTTTTAAAATTTTCATCTGTTGTTTCAATCCAAAAATCAACATCAGCAGAATGTCTTTGATAACCGTGAAAATTAACAGCTCCTCCTCCAACCATAAGCATTCTAACTTTATGCTTGTTTGCTAAGGCAATAAACTCATCAATGTTTTGATCCCACAATTTCGACATCTTATTTTGATTTAATAACAATCAGAAAATTGTCTTTATTTTTATCTATTTTATTTTTTACAGGAAATTTACTTATTCTCTCACTTAAACGCAGAAAACTATAAACCCGTTCAATCTTCGACAACTTCAAAAAATCCTCTTGCTGTTGTTTATTACTTTCTTCTTTTGTTTGAAATCGAATTTCCATAATAATTTATTTTAGCTGAAACTGATCCCGATAGCTATCGGGAGAGACTGAAAACTGAGAACTATTAATGTTCGGAAATAACCTCCAGCTCAGTTCGGAAAGAAAGCATTTTATCTGCAAATAACTCCAAAGCTTCTCTATCAAATTTTGGTTGTTCTTCCAGATAATACTTCTCTAAGGTTTCTTTGCTGTCTGTTGTATATTGAACCGAATACGTAATTCCACCCATTTCTTCTTCAATTAAAACCCTAACAATTCTTGCTGAAGAAAATTTTTCTGTTGCCAGAATTTCCGGTATGTGTTTTTCCTGCATCCATTTTAACCATTGGTCGTGAACGCTTTCGTGTATATTGGTGGTAACGTTGTAAATAATCATTTTTCTTGATTTTAGATTGTAGATTTTAGATTTTAGATTCTTGTAGAAATCTGAAATCTAAAGTCTGAAATCTGAATTATAAATTTTTGTCTCCTCTTAACTCGCGGTATTTTTTTCTGGCATCAACAAAGTAAATACTGTCCTGATGATTAAAAATTACCTTCTCATATAATGGCTTTGCCTTTTCTACATCTTTCAATTCATCGTTGTAAATTTCTGCCGAAAAAAACAGGGCTTCATCTACGTAAATTCCGTCGCTATGATTGTCAATGATTTGCTGGTATTGGCTTAAAGCCGAATTATAATCTTTCTGACTTTCATAGATTTTACCTAAACGCAACATTGTTACAGCTTCAATTTCCTGTCCTTTAAACGACTTTAGAATGTTCTGAAACTGCGCAATTGCTTCCGGTTTTTTATTCTGATAAATTAAAAAATCGCCTTTGGCAAATTGCTTTAATGCTGTTTGTGTCGAATCAGCAACCGTATTATCGTTTATCAGTAAAAAATATTCAAGAGCGTCATTGGCAATCAATTGTGTGCTTGCTGATTTTAATTCTTTAAATTGTTTTAAAGCCCATTCAAAATCGGTTTTAAAATAACTTGTTTTTGCGGCTTTCAAACTCGCTTCGTGCGACATTACATCATTCTTTAAATCCAACTGAATTTGCGAATAATAAATCAACGCCTGATTGAACTTTTCTTCCAAAAGCAAAATATCCGCCAATTCCATTTTGGCATCTGCTCTTTGATAATCATTTAAATTGAGATCTAATGCCCTTTTTAAAATCGTCTTGCCTTCTTCAGGTTTTTTCAAATTAAAAGCCAGGAAATGCGCCTGAATTATTTGCAAAGATAAGCTAAAAGGAGTTATATCATAAGTTGCGAGCAATTGTTGCAATTCGGTATTGATTAACGGATAATCTTTTTCCTGTGCATTATCAATTTTGATCTGCATCAAATAAGCATTCGTCTGAATCAATAAATCTACATCTTTGGTATTTTGCAGAATAAAATTCAGGATTTCAGTTGCTGTTTCGTCGTCATCTTCATTCATCGCAAACTGACTTAAATTAACGATACTCATCAAAGATTCCGGTTCGCGCTTGTAAATCGCTTTTTCCTGAATAAAGGCTTTACCAAATTCTTTCTGCTGAACATAAAACCAACTCAAATAGTGATTCCAGAAAACATCCTGATCTTTTTGGGTTTTCAGGATTAATGCTTTTCGCATGGCATCTTTAAAAGCCGTATTGTCTGTTTCACCCTGCATAAAGCGGGACAATTGCGTTTGAATCAAATTTGAATTCTGCGGATTTTTATAGGATTCTGTCAATAAAAGATCAATCATTGTATCGGTTTTTCCTAACTGACCGTACAACATTCCTATTTGAAAATTAAAATTGTAGTTAGGCTGAACCTGCATTGCTGTTTCATACGCTTTCAAAGCATATTCCAGTAATACTTTTTTCTCGAATGAACTTCCAATTCCGTAAACATCATTCGGACTTGTTTTGATTTTTTCGATTGCCTGTTCGTAATAACTTTTGGCTTTTGAATCGTTTTTTTGAAGCTGGTAATTATAACCCAATTCCACTAAAAAAACACCTTGTTTGTAGCGATTGTATCTTTCCTGAATTACTTTTTGAGCAACATCAAATTGCTGTAATTGCTGGTAAGATTCGACTGTTCTTAAAAAATATTGGGTGTTGGATGGCGAACTGTTTAAAAGCTGTTCGTAAGCTATTTTTGCTTTCTCGAAATCGCCTTTATCGTAGTAATATTGAGCCAATTGCTCATTTTGGGATATTGCAAAAGTCGACCACAACAAAACGATATAGATAAAGGTGTTTTTCATATTTCAGTTTTTTTAGTCGTGGGTTTTAGAAAACCTGACGGGTTTTTAAAACCCATCAGGTTTAACTATAAAGTTAATCTATAATATCAAATCCGCAGTAAGGGCGTAAAACTTCTGGAATTACGATTCCTTCCGGTGTTTGGTAATTTTCTAAAATTCCGGCCAAAACTCTTGGCAAAGCCAATGAACTTCCGTTAAGTGTGTGTGCCAATTGGTTTTTTCCGTCCTTGTCTTTGAAACGTAATTTCAAACGATTGGCCTGGAAAGTCTCAAAATTAGAAACTGAACTAATTTCTAACCAGCGATCTTGTGCTGTAGAAAACACCTCAAAATCATAAGTCAAAGCCGATGTGAAACCCATATCGCCACCACATAAACGTAAAACGCGGTAAGGCAATTTTAATTCTTTTAAAATATCTTTTACGTGCTCCACCATTCCGTCTAATGCCGCATAAGAATTATCCGGGTGTTCAACGCGTACGATTTCTACTTTATCAAATTGGTGCAAACGGTTTAATCCGCGAACGTGCGCTCCGTAAGAACCTGCTTCACGACGGAAACATGGCGTATAAGCCGTATATAAAACCGGCAATTCAGTTTCGCTTAATAAAACATCTCTAAATAAATTCGTAACCGGAACCTCAGCAGTTGGAATCAAATATAAATCATCAATTGTTGAATGATACATTTGCCCTTCTTTATCCGGCAATTGACCTGTCCCGTAACCTGAAGCTTCGTTTACCAAATGCGGAACCTGAACTTCATTATATCCTGCAGCCGTATTTTTATCTAAAAAATAATTGATTAAGGCACGTTGCAAGCGAGCTCCTTTTCCTTTATAAACCGGAAAACCTGCGCCTGTAATTTTTACACCTAATTCAAAATCGATGATATCGTATTTTTTTACCAATTCCCAGTGAGGCTGTGCACCTTCGTGCAAAACCGGAATATCACCTTCCTGAAAAACATTCAAATTGTCGTCCGGAGTTTTTCCTTCGGGAACAATATCAGCCGGAAGATTTGGTAAAGTGTATAATTTATTGGTTAATTCGACAGCCAAAGCTTCTGCTTTTTCGCCCAATTCTTTGCTTTTTTCTTTTAATGAAACGGTTTTTTCTTTTAAAATTGCGGCTTTAGATTTCTCACCCGCTTTCATTAATTCGCCTATATCTTTGGACAATTTATTAGATTCGGCTAAAGTATTGTCTAATTCTACTTGTGTTGCGCGACGGGTTTCGTCTAGTTGCACCACTTCTTCCACAACGCTTTTAGCATCGATATTTCGTTTTGCTAAAGCCTTGATTACTTTTTCCTGATTCTCTCTAATAAATGCGATTTGTAACATAGCTTGATTTTTATAACTATTGTATTTTTTTATAATGGAAGCAAATTTAATGAAATGTTTGCTAAGAATACGACAAAGTTTAAGAGTAAAAGTTATTTTAAGGGTTATTCCGCAAAGATTCGCGAAGGTTTTCCACAGAGATACACAAATTTTTTTTGTTTTTCAATTGCTATTTCCAACGGATTAAAATCCGTTAGTACAAATGAACCGTTCTTCCGGAACTTTTACAAGCAAGAGCCTTAGGCTCGATTTATTTTGTAGGGATGGATTTTAATCCATTCAACATTAATAAAAAACAAAAAAACTTTGTGTATCTCTGTGAAATTCTCTGCGAAACTTTGCAGAATTTATCCATGAAAACAAAAGAATTAAGTAAATTGCAGTTAAAAAATTACAATGATTCATATCGACGATTTTATCGAAAATTTCTCAGCAACTTTCAAAGATTCCTCTTCATCTGCACCTTGGGAAATCACCAATGATCTTAAAAACAGAATCGAAAAAATGATCTCAAATTTAAGTGATGATTTTGTGATTGAAAATAATATTGCCATTCATAAAACTGCAGTTATAGAAAACAATGTAACTATAAAATCGCCCGCAATTATTGGCGAAAATTGTCATGTTGGAGCAAATGCATATTTTAGAGAAGGTGTTTATTTAGATAAATCAGTAAAAATTGGTCCGGGTTGCGAAATCAAAAACAGTATTATTTGTTCAGAAACTGCTGTTGCACATTTTAATTATATCGGAAATAGTATTATTGGCCGAAATATTAATTTTGAAGCCGGTTCGATTGCAGCAAATCATTACAATGAAAGAGCCGTTAAGAAAATCTCGGTGCTTTATAATTCGGAAATAATTGAAACCAACTCTGATAAATTCGGATCGCTAATTGGCGATAATTCCAGAATTGGCGCCAACGCCGTATTATCTCCGGGAACAATTTTAACTAAAAACTCGATTGTAAAAAGACTTGAATTGATTGAGCAGGTTGTAATGAAATAATCTTCTAATGTAAAACAGAACTGCAACTAATGTGAATTTAGCTTTCATGATTTTCTGTTTTATTGCGCATTAATCTTAGAAACTTAATGTTTCTATATCAAATATTTATTCAACATTAAATAATCGCAAAATATAAGAAAGCTCATAAACAATAAAAAGTATAGCCAAAACGGTATGAAAAGATTTATTATGAACTCTAATCGCAATTAGACAAAGCAAAACATGGCTTATAATTCTAACATAATATTCTGACTGATTGTACAAGAAGTAATTACCACCTTTTATTGCCGTATCAATCATATCTGCAATAAAGCTAATGGCGAGAACGGCAAAAAACCAATTCTTTCGTGAATAGAAATAATCTTCATATCCGTTATAATCGACCAAATCATCAGGATATAAAATCGCACACAACAAGTAATAAATTAGAATATAACAAATGATGAAAAAGTAATCGACAAAATACCATTCCTGAATCAGTTTAAGATTAAACTCCCACCACCAAAAATGTATAATCAGCAAAAAAACATAAAACACCCAAAGCGAGTGTACAAAATAAATTTTCTTTCGTCCCGGATGCTGAATAAAAATCACAGATCCTTTTATGAGATGCGTTAAGCTCAATCCCAGAATAATACCTATAATTGATTTGATGTGTGTTAGTTCTTCCATAAAATGATATCAATTTTATAAAGAACTAAAATTAACTCAATTATTTGAAAAACAATTATTTATGAAGATAATTTGCCACAAAGTCACAGAGTCACAAAGTTTCAAATTTCTTTGCGTCTTCGCGACTTTGTGGCAATTGCAGCAAAAAAACTAAGCTCTCTTAATCTCATGTCCCACATATTCCTCTAAAGCTGCAAACATATCATCAACAGAAAGCACTTCAAAATCTGGGTGGTTTTTAAGAAAATTAGCATTGAGCGTAACAAGGTTTTCTTCCAATTCATAAAAAGTATCGCTATTCAATGAATCGCGAACTGGGTTTACACCTTCTAATTTGCCTTTTAAAAATTTCGCCAGCTTTACGCTGCTCATCAATTTGACTTTCTTGCTTTGTTGCTGAAACAATTCCAAATGTTTTTCGGCACCAATTAAAGCCAAACCTTCTTCAATAAGTTCGTTTAGTTCTTTATTCCAACCTGATTTATAGACAAATTGAGCAAAGTTTCCTTCGGCATATTGCGACCAGTAATAATCCAGATAATAACTCATCAAAGCATCTTCATGAATAAATTCGTCATCAACACCTTCTTCACGCATTAAATTGATCACCGAAATATTTGAGTGAATCACATCCTGAAGATTTTCACTGTTCATTGCCGTTTCAGAAACTATTATTCTACCGAATTCCTCCATTATGTTTTGTTTTGATATTTTGAATTGCAAATTTCGATTAAATAAAAACAGAAAAGAAATACAATCTGATTTTATATAACGTCGTCTTCTGAATTCTTCTTTTCATTCATTTTTGCCACTAAAGCTTTTAATCGCAAGGCACGTTCCTTCTTTTCCTCCTGAAGTTTAGCTTTTTTCCTGTTGAGCAATTTGGTGTGCAAAGCCTTGTTTTTGGTGTTTTTTTCGGGTCCTTTTGCCATGATTTCCGTTTTTTACTTGGTTTTGCAAATTTCGTGGAAATAATGATATAAACGATAATATTTTTTTTGGCGTTCCCTTCGGTCGGGCTATTCGCTCCAAGTCCTCGCACTTCCTTCGTCAGGCTGTGGGCTATCCGCTACTATCCCTAACGCATTCAGGTTTCATAAGAAATATAAATTTTGCGAGATTTTTTTGAATTAAAAAAGAGTATTTTAGCTTAATATAATCCATATCTTGATTATGATTAAAAAATACTTCACCATAACTATTATAGTATTTATCTTTTTGAGTTGTCAAAAAAGAGATTCAAACATACCTCAAAAAATAGATGAAATTGAATTTTCGTATGTAAGTAGTAGAAGAATTCCTTTTAGTGAAGTAAAAATCAAAATTGCAAAAATGCCAACTAATGATAGTGCAACTGTATTTGTACAAACCAGACCAGCATCAAATGACCCTAAATGGGAATACAGCAAAATTGAAAAATTCATGAAAATTGACCTTAAAAATTTTGAAAAATTTGCTAATGCAGTCTCTTCTTTAGATAAAATAGACATAGACAAAGCCTACGCAGAAGGAAATGATGGTAGTACTTGGCAAATACAATTTGGCTCAAAAGGAAAAAATAAAAGTTACTCTTTTTGGTCTCCAAATTATAATACAAAAGAAAGAGGACTAACTACATTCGTAAATTTATCTGAACAAATTATAGAAGTTTCTAAGTTTAAAAAAGAAGAAATACTTGAAAATTAAGCAAACGAAATATCATGAAAATATATTTAAAAATTTTAATCTTTTTATTTTTCACAAACCTAAATATTTCTGCTCAAAATTCTGACTTCGAAAAACAGGCAATAAATATTGCTTGGCAAACAACTGATAGTTGGCATAAGTCAGATACAATAATTTTAAAAAAACACATTAAAACCGGTATATATTTTGATGGCTTCAAAGTTGCGTTTTATGACGATGGAATATTAGTAACTTCATATATGGAACCATTTATGTTGGATGGCGGATTTTTTGAAAAAAGACAGGTAGGAAAATGGGAAAAAGAAAATGATCTATTGTCTACATCTATAAAAATTGTCCGAAATCGAAGTAAGTTTAAGATTTTAAAAGTAACTAAAGAGAATTTAGTTTTACTTATACTATAACATTTATATTAAACGCTACTAACGCAACCTTTCAAAAAAACAAACATCTGTTTACAAGGAGATTACTACGAGTATGAAACCAATTCTCATCACTTAAAACCAAAAACCATGAAACAGATTATTACCATTTTAAGCATTTTATTTGTGTTTGCGAGCTGCGACAACGATGATTCACAAAACGGAGATTTAGAATATTCAGTAATTCTTCAGGGAGATCGTTTTAACGGAAATTATGATAATCCAAAAGAAAATCTGGTCATAAAAGATCAGCAAACTTGGACCAGCTTAATCGGAAAAATGGCTTTTCTTAGCGATACAAATTCTTATTTTCCTGATGCAACTATTGATTTTACAAAATATCAGGTAATAGTTGTTATTGATGAAGTGCGTCAATATGGTGGTTATTCTATAGACATTACCAAAATTACACAAAACAATAATAGTATATTTGTTACTGTTGAACAATTAAAACCAGGAGGTATTAATGCCGTCATAACGCAACCTTTTCATATTGTTAAAATATTAAAAACAGGAAAAAAAGTGGTTTTTAAATAAATAACCAAGACCAAATGAATCTTCTAAAAAATCTAACACCATTTTTTATAATAGGAATGATCTCTATTATTGCAGGTTTGATTTATGCCACAATTCTAATAACCGGGAATTCTGCACAAGATGGATTAATGGGAATTTATATTTTGCTGGGTTTAATTCCGCTTTGTCTATTTATGGTCCTTGATCGCTTTCTCGTTAAGAAGTTTGGAAACCAAAAAGTAAATAAAGTTGAGTTTTCCATTTTGTTATTTATGCTGTTTTTATGGATTTTAAGACTGATACTAAACATGTTATAATCTTTTTTAAAATTTAAAATATTACTAATCAAGACGTAGCAAATATTTAACAGTATTAGTTGTAACTTTGATTGGCAAAAAAATACTAACTTTCAAAGTAAAGGATCCAATCAAAAAAAAGATAAATAATGGAAAACAGAACCACCTTACAATACTACGTTTTAGATGTATTCTCTAATAAAAGTTACAAGGGAAATCCGTTGTCGGTTGTTTTTACAAATGGTGATTTAGACTTAGAAGTGTATCAAAATATCTCAAAAGAATTTGGTTATTCTGAAACTTCTTTCATTTATTATTCTACAAAGAAAAAAGCGTTAAAGGTTCGCTCCTTTACGCCTACCGGAATTGAAATCGACGGCGCAGGACACAACTTATTGGGTGCGGTTTGTGGTGCTTTGCTAAAAAAAATGCCCATTTTTGAAGAACAAAATGAAAGTGATCCATTTGTGATCATGAAAAATTCGCCAATACCTTTAACCGTAAGTTTTGATCCGGTTACGCAATATCCGGTGGTGCAAATGCATCAAAAATCGGCAGTGATCAAGCAAGAAATTCCAACTTATAGAATTGCCGTAGCACTTGGTTTAAAAATCGAAGATCTAGATGTAAATGCTTTTGTACCCACAATTGTCAAAACAGAAGTGGCGCATACGATGGTGCCTATAAAAAACAGTCAAATACTTAATAGCTGTATTCCGGATAACCAACTTTTAATAGAGATTTCAAAAGAATATAAATTTGAAGGATTTTATTGTTTCACTCCTGCTGATGAAAATCAGGAACATATCGTCGAAACGAGATTTTTTAACCCTATAATAGGAATAAATGAAGATCCTGCAACAGGAACGGCAGCCGGTCCTTTAATTGGTTTTTTAACTCAAAAGAAATTCACTAAATCAGACAAAGAATATAAAATTCTGCAAGGTGTAAAATTAAAACAGCCTTCGCTGATTGAAGTTATGAATCGTGAAGAAGATATTCTGGTTGGCGGTTCTTCGATTATTACGATGAAAGGTGAACTTTATATATAAAAAAAGCGGCATTAAATGCCGCTTTTTTTATCCCAAATTTTATTTCTTAATCTCTTGTTCCAATACTTTTTGCATTGGTTGTTCCTGAGGCGGAATTCTTTTCTTCAAGAACAAAATTTGCCCTAAATGACTTGACTGATGTTCCATAACGTGAAACCAGCAATACTGATTGCTTATATCGTATTTCATTTGAACTTCGGCAAACCATGCATCATCTCTTTTCTTTAATTCCGAAATGGTTTTGGCTCTTACTTCATTATAAATATCCAGATAATATTGAATATCATGCCCTTTAAATTCATCGCGCGCGCCCTGATCGAGGTTTAAAGCAGTTTCCCATTTTTTCTTCTCTTCTTCGTTAAATTCTCTGTTTTCAAAAGTAAAAACCTGATAGTATTTTTCGGCTGCAGCCAAATGCATTACAAGCGCTCCAATTCGGTTGGCTTTTTCATCATGCAAATAATCAATTTCGTATTGATCCATATTTTTAACCGTTTCTTCAACACGATCTTTAAGGTCTTCAAGCATCGAAATCATGTCGGCAATTTTTGGAGAAGCGCCTTCAACATTTCCTATTTTTCCGGTTTCTTTTATTACAATACCTTTTCCTTCAAGTAGTAATGAAAGTTTACCATCTACGCTTGATTTATCGGAAGAAATGGTAAATTCCTTAACCTTAACATTTTTTTGTTTAGAATTGCCTAAATTCCAATTTGGAATATCTGTATTGGTCGCAAGCGTTTCAAAACTTGAATTTAAAATGGTTACGGGTTCAAAAACTCCTTTTGCATTTTCGATAAACAATTGAAATTTATCAAAATAAAACTTTCCGTTTGCTTCACAAACTCCTCCAAAATTCAATGTTTTACTGTTTTCATCAATTGTTCCTTCTACAGTATACGATTGCCATTCTTTTGATTTTATGGGTCTGTCATACATATTATCAGAGAAGCCATCTTCATCATTTTTGTTAAAAACCCTTGCGGAAATCCCTGCCCAGGCTTTTGGATCGTTAGAATCTACTTTTGCCGAAGCAATTACTCTAAACTTTTTTTTGACCGGAGTTTGAATCTCTATGGTTTGACGAAAAGCCATCCATACGCTCGAAATAACTCTTTGTTGAGCTTGTGCCGAAACAAAGCTTAAAAAGAGAAATAATACTACTTTTTTCATTTTTGAAGGTTTAACATTTTTGTGTAAATATATATTGTTTTTTAAGAGTATAAAAAAATTATTTACTTGAAAATTCTTTCAAAAAAGAAATTATAACGCAACAAAAAAGCTGCATGAAATCATGCAGCTTTTTTATATTCAAACCAGAAAAACAGAATTCTTAGTTCGTTTTCATTGGCGGTAAATCGAATGCGATTGAATCGTGTTCGAAATTATTACGGTGTCCTCCATCGCAGAAAGGTTTGTTTGCAGATAATCCACAACGACAAAGCCCTAATGCCGATCTTCCTTGAAGTCCGTAAACAGTTCCTTCTGAATCCATGATTTCAAAATCACCTTCGATTTTGATTGATCCGTTTTTATTGATGATTAATTTTGTCTTGCTCATAAAATTGTCTTTGTTTTTTCATCGCAAAGGTTGCAAAATAAATTCTGAAGATTTTAATTGGGACGCTAGTTTAAACTGGTTCTATTTTATGGAGGTTTTATCGCGGAGATTTTTATGGATTGGGTTGAAATAATCGCGCAAAGACGCTAAGTCGCAAAGGTTTATTTTTGAATAGATTAAAATCCATCCCTACAATGCCCAGAGCCGAAGGCTCTCTCGAAAAAGTTCCGAAGGAACGATTTATTTTGTAGGGCTGGACTTCAGTCCAGTCTAAATAACGCAAGAAATTCCGTAAAGAATGTCGTCAATCTTTGTCGAGCTGCTCGCGAAGATTTCTCGTTCCTCGAAATGACAAACTGTACGATTAATCATAAGCTTCAAATTAAACTCTGCGACTTTGCGAGATTAAAAATTCTCCGCGAATCTCAGCGCAATAACAAAATCTCAATTCTATTGCTTATTTTTGCACTCAATAAAATTGAGTTATGATACAGAATCCAAAGAGATATACTATTACGGCGGCATTGCCTTACACCAACGGACCTATTCACATTGGGCATTTGGCGGGGGTTTACGTACCTGCAGATATATATTCGAGATACTTGCGTTTGCAGGGAAAAGACGTTGCGTTTATTTGCGGAAGCGATGAACATGGGGTTGCAATTTCGATGAAAGCCAAAAAAGAAGGAGTTACGCCACAAGAAGTTATTGATAAATATGATGGAATTATCAGAAAATCATTTGCTGATTTCGGAATTTCGTTTGATAATTATTCTCGAACTTCGGCTAAAATTCATCATGATACGGCTCAGGAATTCTTTAAAAAACTATATGATAACGGTGATTTTATTGAAGAAGTAACCGAGCAATTGTACGATGCAAAAGCAAATCAGTTTTTGGCAGATCGTTTTGTTGTGGGAACTTGCCCTAGATGCGGTAACGATGGAGCTTACGGAGATCAGTGCGAAAATTGCGGATCGACTTTGAATGCTACGGATTTGATTAATCCAAAATCGACCATTACAGGAGAAACTCCGATTTTAAAAGCTACAAAACACTGGTTTTTACCTTTGGACAGATATACTGATTTCCTTACTGAATGGATTTTGGTTGGACATAAAAGCGACTGGAAACCTAACGTGTACGGACAAGTAAAATCATGGGTTGATGGCGGATTGGAACCTCGTGCGGTAACACGTGACCTTGATTGGGGAATTGATGTTCCGGTTGAAGGTGCCGAAGGGAAAAAATTATATGTTTGGTTTGATGCGCCAATTGGGTACATTTCATCAACAAAAGAATGGGCAGCGCGCGAAGGAAAAGACTGGGAACCGTATTGGAAAGATCAAGACACAAAACTGGTTCACTTTATTGGGAAAGACAATATTGTTTTTCACTGTATCATTTTCCCTGCGATGCTTAAAGCCGAAGGAAGCTATATTTTGCCGGACAATGTGCCTGCAAATGAGTTTTTGAATTTGGAAGGAAATAAACTTTCGACTTCTAAAAACTGGGCAGTTTGGTTGCACGAATATTTAGAAGAATTTCCGGAGAAACAAGACGTTTTGCGTTATGCATTAACTTCAAACGCTCCAGAAACTAAGGATAATGATTTTACATGGAAAGATTTCCAGGCGAGAAATAACAACGAATTGGTTAATATTTTCGGAAACTTTATTAATCGTGTTGCTGTTTTAGTTAACAAAAATTACGACGGATTTATTCCAACACCAAATGAATTTACAGAAGTTGACGAAGCCGCTTTAGCAGAATTAAAAGCGTATCCGGCTGTAATTTCAAGTTCTGTGGAGCGTTACAGATTCCGTGAAGCTTTAGGCGAGTTAATGAATGTTGCTCGTTTAGGAAATAAGTATCTTGCTGATGAAGAACCTTGGAAAGTCATAAAAGAGAATCCTGAGCGTGTAAAAACTCAATTATATGTAGCTTCACAAATTGCTGCCGCTTTGAGCATTTTGGCTGAACCATTTTTACCTTTTACTGCGGCTAAATTGTCAAGAATCCTGAAAAATGAAGGCAAATTAAAATGGAACGATGTTGCGGAGAATTCAGATTTAATTCCTTCTGGACATCAAATTGGTCAGAATGAATTGCTTTTCGCAAAAATCGAAGACGAAGAAATACAAAAACAAATAGATAAATTGGAAGCTACAAAAACAGCTAATCTTGCCGAAAACAAACAACCGGAACCTCAAAAAGAATTAATTCAATATGAGGATTTTTCCAAAATGGATTTGCGCGTAGGAACCATCATTGAAGCAGAAAAAATGCCGAAAGCCAATAAACTTTTGGTTCTAAAAATTGATACCGGAATTGATGTTCGTACAATTGTATCTGGAATTGCCGAAAGCTTTTCACCAGAAGAAATCATTGGTAAACGTGTTACCGTTTTGGCCAACTTAGCGCCAAGAGCTTTACGCGGTGTTGAAAGTCAGGGAATGATCTTAATGACTACAAACGCCGAAGGAAAATTAGTATTTGTAAATCCAGATACTGATGCGCCTAATGGTGAAACTATAAACTAACTTTTTTGTGAAAGGTTAGATGTGAAATGTTAAAACATGGGAATTTTCTCATGTTTTTTCTTTTTAGCCAAGTTTTTAGTTGTACATTCGTCTCGACTAAATATTTGGAAACTTTAGATAAAAACTTATTCAAAGTTAACATAAGCGAACCCTCGCCAAGGTGCTGGAACAGGAAACTGTCCTAAATCTATCTTTCAGATATTTAGTCACACCTAAAGCGAGGGTTTCGTGCGTTTAATATTTTCGATATGACTAAAGAAAATGAAAAAACATCGGAGCCAGATGTAATAACGGCAATGGCAAAATTTCTGTCAGACCTTTGGTTTGAAGATGATTTTAGGGATCAACCGGAGCATTTGTCCGAAATTTTCGAGACAATTCTGTTAACCGAAATGGGCGATGACCAAGATCTTCGAATCAAAATGGTAGGTTCTATTAGAACCAGTAAATTGTTGGCAAATGCGCTTGGTCCTTTTTCGGATACGGAAATCAACAATGCCTGCAAGAAAATCATGAATGCATAATACCACCCAAAAACAAGTTTAATCCTGATCTTATTATTAAGCATAATTTGCAATGTGCCGTTAGGCACTAGATATTGGTAGAAAACATCAATTGGTAAGAATTTAGCGTGCCGTAGTACGCCACATTTATACCTAATTTCGTACCTACGGCACTCCAACGAATTCAAACCTGTTTTTTCTACCAATATCTAGTGCCTAACGGCACAATTCTCCTTTGTGTTTATATTTCTTTTTCAAATAAAAAAAAATCAGGATATTTGCTATAATATGAAAATCACCAAACCAAGATTAGCCTTAATAGGCGGAATACTTTGTATTTCAATCTTCCCTATATTAGTAAAACTGAAACTAGCGCCAGGATTAATTTCAGCTTTTTACAGAATGTTTTTTGCTGTGACTTTGCTATTGCCTTATGTAATTTTGACAAAGAACTTTAAAATTCCGAATACAAAATTCATGCTTTTGGCAGCAATTTGCGGCATTTTATTTGCCTCGGATGTTGCCGTTTGGAATATCGCCATTCAGGAATCAAGCGCGACTCAGGCTTCGTTGCTGACGAATTTATCTCCGCTTTGGGTTGGAATTGGTTCTTTCTTCTTTTTGAAAATAAAACCTGCAACTAATTTCTGGATCGGAACTGTAGTTTCTTTATTTGGAATGATCACTTTGGTAGGTTTTAGCTTTTTTATGGAACTGAATTTTGATCAGGCCTTTTTGTTCGCTGTTTTATCCGGAATTTTATATTCGATTTATCTTTTGGTCAGCAAAAACGTGCTTTCGCAAGTTGATGTTTTATCGTTCATGACGATTAGTTTATTGGCTTCAAGCCTTTATTTAGGAATATTATGTCTTGCTTTGAACGAACCTTTTACAGGATTTTCAAATACAGGCTGGTTTGTTTTGCTGTTGCAGGCTGTAATTTGTCAATTGTGCGCCTGGCTTTCTATAAGTTACGCGACACAACACATGCGCGCGACGAGAGTCTCGTTGAGTTTATTGAGTCAGGCTGTAATTACTTCAATATTAGCTTGGTTGTTTTTGGAAGAACAAATAACTTTACAAATGGTTTTTGGCGGAGTCATTTTGCTTTTCGGAATCAGAATTACGTTTTACGATAAAACAATTTCATTTAAGAACTTGTTTGCGAAGAATTAGGAATGAGAAATAGCACGCGGATGACACGGGTTTAAACGGATTTACGCAGATTGATTTTAAAATAATTCGTGAATTTAAAGCAAAAATAGTCTCTCGCAGATTAAGCAAATAATTTTAATCTGTGGAAAAAAAAATTCGTGAATTCGTGGCGAAAAACCTGAAACAAAGAAAACCTGAAACTAAAAAAAATAAACATCTTTATGTTACATAAAAACAAAATACCAAACTTAAAAGTAATCGCATTTGATGCTGATGATACTTTATTTGTAAACGAACCTTACTTTCAGGAAACGGAGCACAAATTTTGCGCTTTGATGGAAGATTATCTTTCTCATCAGGGCATTTCGCAGGAATTATTTAAAATTGAAATCGCCAATTTGCCTTTATACGGTTACGGAATCAAAGGATACATTCTTTCGATGATTGAAGCGGCAATGAACATTTCGAACAATACAATTCCGGTTGAAGTAATCCAGAAAATCATTCAATACGGAAAAGAATTATTGGAGAAACCAATCGAACTTCTTGACGGAATTGAAGAAACTTTACAATCTTTGCACGGAAAATACAAGTTGGTTGTAGCTACAAAAGGCGACTTAAAAGACCAACACAGTAAATTACACCGTTCTGGTTTAGGGCATTATTTTCATCACATCGAGGTAATGTCAGACAAGCAAACTGTAGATTACGAAAAATTACTTGGTCGTTTAGAAATTCAGTCGAATGAATTTTTAATGATCGGAAATTCATTAAAATCAGATGTATTGCCTGTTTTAGAAATTGGCGGTTATGCGGTTCACATTCCTTTTCATACGACTTGGGAACATGAAAAAATCAATCACAAAGTAGAGCACGAACATTTTAGTTCATTCGAGAAAATTTCTGAAGTGCTCCATAATTTATTATAATGAAAACACTTTTAGATTTAGAAAATTGGAATAGAAAAGAACATTTTGTCCATTTTAGTAAAATGGAAGAACCATTTTTTGGCGCCACTGTAGAAATTGATTGTACAAAAGCCTATCAAATGGCAAAAAGCCTAAACAGTTCTTTTTTTATTTATTATTTGCATAAAACACTAGTTGCTGTAAATACAATCGAAAATTTTAAATACCGAATTTCCGAAAACAAAATCTACATTAATGATCGTATTGATGCATCAGCAACTATTGGTCGTGAAGATGGTACTTTTGGATTTTCACTGATCGAATATAATCCGGATTTTGAGATTTTCAAACAAAATGCTTTGGCAGAAATAGAGCGTATTCAAAATACAACCGGGCTTTTTACAAGATCGTTTGATGACGATAATGTCATACATTTCTCGGCAATTCCGTGGTTGAATTTTACTTCACTTTCTCACGCAAGAAGTTATACTTATCCGGATAGCTGCCCTAAAATTTCTTTTGGAAAAATGATTACTTTAGAAACTGGGAAAAGAACAATTGCCATGTCTGTTCATGTACATCACGGTTTAATGGATGGTTTGCATGTTGGGCAATTTGTAGATTTATTTCAGGATTTGATGAATAATTAAACAGAAATGCTTCTGTACCCTATTGTAGTGTAAAAATAACCTCTTAAGGATAATTTTTCCTACAAATAATTGTTGGTTTGCGAAAATTTTTAAATCACAAACAACAATGAAAAAAATTGTAACTATTGTTGCATTAACACTAGGTTTAATAAACCTACATGCACAAACAGAAACAAAAAGCAATGAAACTAACTATAATAAATGGTCAATAGAGGTAGCTGGCGGTCTTAATAAACCACAGCGTCCGTTTTCAGCGAAACAGTATTATACTAATATTCCGAGTCCTTTTGTAGTTGATCTGGGAGCGAGGTATATGTTCAACAACAAATTTGGTTTAAAAGCTGATATCGGATACGATAGTTTTACAGATGGTAAAAATTCAGCAAGCTTCAAGTCAAATTATTATAGAGCTGATTTGCAAGCTGTAGCCAATTTAGGCCGAATCATGAATTTTGAAACCTGGACCAAAACAATTGGTCTGTTAGGTCATACTGGTTTTGGGATGAGTGTGTTAGAAAACAAAAACATGCCTTTTAATGACAAAATGGTCAACTTCATCGCAGGTGTTACAGCACAGGTTAGATTAACGGACAGATTAGCCTTAACAGGTGATTTTTCTACCATTTTGAATGCTAGTCAGGATGCAACATTTGATGGTGTTTATCGTGATAATGTGGAAAGAGGATTCTCTGGAATTATTTTTAACGGAACTGTAGGTTTAAATATTTACTTAGGAAAACAAAATCAGCATGCTGACTGGGTTGTGGTTTCAGATAATGCTGATCTTACAGCATTAGAAAATAAAATAGCCGATCTTGAAGCTTTGGTAAATAAAATTCCAGAGCAAAAACCGCAAGTTATTGTAGAAAAACCAATAACTACGACAATTGTAAGCGACAAAGATCCTATGAAAGAAATGATCAATGATAAATATTACAGCGTTTACTTTGACTTTAATAAATCTACTCCAATAGAAAATTCAACTGCTGCAATTGATGTTGTTTTAACTTATTTAAGAAAAAACCCTTCTACATCACTTGATATTATTGGATATGCTGATCAGGTTGGCAGTGTAGAGTACAATGAAAAATTATCAAGCTTAAGAGCTAATAATGTAAAAACCATTTTTGAAAAAGCTGGTGTTTCATCTTCAAGATTAAATGTTGTTTCAGCAGGAGCTGACACATCTATTCAAAAAGATTCTGAAGAAGCAAACAGATTAGCAAGAAGAGTTACTTTCAAAGTGAAATAATTTTTTCATTAAAAATATTTAAGCCCTAAAGAAAATTTCTTTAGGGCTTTTTTTATGTTCAAAATTACCACAATTGATCTATCTTTATATATCGTTTTAAAACTTTATAGAGAGAAAATCCCGAAGCAACCAATTAAAATTGGAATGATTTTTGTCTCACAAAAATTTATGAAAAAACTTTTACTTCTATCGCTACTAATCTCAAAATCAGTTCTGTTTAGTCAAACAGTATTGGCTTCTTTTCCTTTAGATTTAAAAAAAACGTCTGAAGAAAGTCAGGTTCTCAATGTAGAGAATACACAAACGCATGATGTTTTTGTTTTTGCAGCAACAACAGAAAATGTTACCATTTTAAAATACAATAGTGCCTTATTTTTAAATGAACAATTTACTTTTCCGAAAACAAATCTGGAAAACAGATCGTTAGTTGGCTATAGTTTTGGAGAAGATGGAAATCCAAATTTATATTGGGCGTTAGAAGATTTTAAAACTATAATCATCGTAAAGTATTATTTAGAAACTAAAACGCAGAAAATGCTTCAGTTTAGTTTTCCGTTTTCAACACATGATATTTTAAACTTTTTTCAGGAAAACAATGCCTTTTATATTCTTTCAAAAGAAAGAAATGTGCAGGCTTTAACTCTTTACACCTTTAAAAACGGAACAGCAGAAGAAAAAGTATTTGATTTTTCTTCTTATAAGTTTCAAAATAAAAACACTCAATTTGTCACTTTTAATCGAATTGTTGATGAAGATCCTATCGAAAAAATTGACGTAAAAGAATTTGTGCCTTTGGATAAAAGTTCAAAAAAGAGCAAAGCCTATTTATTGGGCGATCATCTGATTTTAACTTTCGATTATAATCCAAAAAAAACACAGGTTTTTGATTTGGATATTGAAAAACATACAATCAGCGAAAAATCCTTTGTACAACCGGGTATTGACAACACAAACAAAAGCAATTCATTTCTTAACGATAATAAACTTTATCAAATAAGTCTGAACAAGTATGGATTTGCAATTAATGTAAAAGATTTTAACTCTGGCAACACATTAAAGGAAATTAAAGTGTTGAAAAATGACACGATTAAATTTAAAAATTCCCCATTATTTGTACAAACCGATGGACGAAAACCTTCAGAATTAAGGAAAACAAGTCAGTTTTTAAACCAATTATATTTCTTAAATGTTGGATTATCTGCTTTTAAAAACCAAAGAAACACACTGCTTACAATAGGCGGATCTCCAAAAGAAGAAGATTATTCCAGTTTTTATTATAATGGCGATTTTCCACAAATCGATCACGCCAGAACGGTTTATTTTGAAAGTATACTGAATAATAGTCTTGAATTTATACAAGAACCTCAGCTGCCTTTGGCAATTGATAACATTTACTACTTTTTGAGCACTCAGAAAAGAATCGCTTTTCAAAATATATTTAAATTTAAAGATTATTCTATTTTAGGATATTACGACAATGCAACAAAACAGTATGTGATGCGCAAGTTTACTGATGGATTTATGGAGCCGGAAATCACAAATCCGATCATCAATAAGGCCATTTTTTCCAGGGATTTTCCTTTAGAAAAACCTTAACCTTATTGAGAATTAATCAAAATGCCTTTGGTTTGGCACTTTCAAAAAATCGTTTTGGATTATTTTTTTTAACTTTACCAAAAAGACACATATTATGCTATCAAAAAATATTGAAACGGCTTTAAACAAGCAAATTCGCATAGAGGCAGAATCTTCGCAAACTTACCTTTCTATGGCTTGTTGGGCTGAAGTACACGGATTAGAGGGAATTGCTCAATTTATGTACACACAATCAGACGAAGAACGCGCGCACATGTTAAAACTGGTAAAGTACGTTAACGAACGTGGCGGACATGCACAGATTACAGATCTAAAAGCACCAAAAACTTCTTATTCTACTTTTAAAGAAATGTTTGAGGCGCTTTATAACCACGAAATTTTTGTTTCAGAATCTATCAACGAATTGGTACACATCACTTTTGAAGAAAAAGATTATGCAACTCACAATTTCTTACAATGGTACGTAGCAGAACAAATTGAGGAAGAAGCCACAGCTAAATCTATTCTAGATAAAATCAACTTAATTGGTGATGATAAAGGCGGACTTTACTTATTTGATCGTGATATTCAGCAATTAACAGTTACAAGCTCAATCGCTATTAACCCAAAATAAAAAAGTTAAAGTTTATTTAGAATACTTAAAAATAACTTTTATTCTTTTATATTTGTCACTGTTTAATAATACAGAGACAAATTGAGCAAGAAAGAAAAAGATAAGGACAAGAAAAAGGATAAAAAGAAAAAGAAGAAAAAAGATATCCTTGAAAAACTTAAAAAGTTAGAAAACTGTAAGTCATCTTGTTGTGAGAAATACAAAAAGAGCGAGAACAAACGCTGCTCACGCTGTCCTATGTTTGATTTATTAAAAAAGACTGCTTAAACTATATCATAAAAAAACCCACCAATTGGTGGGTTTTTATTTTTAAATTGCAGTCGTCTTAAAGACTCAAAATTTAATTATGGAAAACCAGATTACTATACCAAAATCCAGTCTTGATTTTTTATCTCAACTTAAAGAAAACAATAATAAGCCCTGGTTTGAAGCAAATAAACCCAATTACTTAAACGAATTAAACCATATTGAGAATTTTGCCGGAGCTTTGCTTCAGGAACTTTCTAAAACTGATGTATTAGAAACTGCTTCGGGCAAAAAAAGTGTATACCGAATTTATCGTGATATACGATTTGCCAAAGACAAAACTCCTTTTAAAACTTTTTGGGGAGGCAGCTTTACCCGTGCAACAAATGCCAGACGTGGCGGCTATTATTTTCACCTGGAAAAAGGAAACAGTTTTTTTGCAGGCGGATTCTGGGGGCCAAATGCCGCAGACTTAAAACGTATAAGAAGCGAATTTGCCCACGATCCCGAACCATTTCGAAAAATATTAAAATCAAAAACCTTCGTCAGCACTTTTGGGACTTTACAGGGCGAACAGCTTAAAACTTCTCCAAAAGGTTTTGATGCCGATCATGAAGCAATTGATTTATTGCGTTACAAACAGTTTTTGATCATAAAACGTTTTACAGATGATGAAGTTTTGAGTCCAAAATTTTTAGAGCAAGCTTTAGAAACATGTCAAAACATGAGACCTTTTTTCGATTATATGAGCGAAGTACTTACTACGGATATAAACGGCGGTTCTATTTTATAGTTTACAAACGGCAAACCCGACATGTTTCAAACTGTCGGGTTAAATATCAAATCTGCTAAACTTTATTTACTAAGCAACAAAATCTCACTTACAACAACTTCGGTCACATAGCGCTTTTCTCCGTTTTTGTCATAACTTCTGTGGGTCAATTTTCCCTCAATCGCAACTTCTTTGCCTTTTACAACATACTTTTCAATAATCTCGGCCGTTTTTCCCCAGGCGGTTACACGGTGCCATTCGGTTTGTTCTACTTTTTCACCTTTATCATTTGTGTATTTGTCGTTTGTGGCAATAGTTACATGAGCTAATTTTCTACCGTTTTCTAATGTTTTAATCTCCGGATCGTTTCCTACGTTACCAATTAATTGTACTCTGTTTTTCATTGCATTCATGGCGTATAATTTTTAAATGTTCATATAAGGAATTCGTTTATCAAATTCAACGATGCAAAGATGTGACAGCAGGCAAAATTTATTCGGTTACAAAGTATTTACTTTCGGTTGTAACTATTTGTAAGCGTTTGTAAGTGGAAATATTTTTTTGTATATTTCACAGAAATCTTACTATATGCAGGCGCAAATCAATAAAGTTGAGTTAAGAAATTTAGAATTAGACGATTATAAACAATTGAAAAATTCAATGGTAGAATCGTATCCGGAAATGGCCAATTCCTACTGGAGATCTGATGATATAAAAAAATTACTCTCAATATTTCCTGAAGGTCAATTAGTTATTTTAGTTGACGGCATAGTTGTAGGCTCTGCCCTATCTTTAATTGTCGATGAAAAACTAGTTGACAAAAGACACAATTACAAACAAATTATTGGCGACTATACCTTTTCAACCCATAATCCGGATGGGGAAATTTTGTACGGTATAGACGTTTTTATCCACCCACATTATCGCGGTTTGCGTTTGGGGCGTCGTTTATACGATGCAAGAAAGGAACTTTGCGAACAATTAAACTTAAAAGCCATTGTTTTTGCAGGAAGAATTCCTAACTACAGTCAACACGCTAAAAAATTTACTCCGAAAGTTTATATCGATAAAGTAAAACACAAAGAATTACACGATCCAGTACTTTCCTTTCAGCTGAGTAATGATTTTCACGTTTTGCGAATCATCAAAAATTACCTTGAAGGCGATGAAGAATCAAAGGAGTTTGCGGTTCTTTTAGAATGGAATAATGTTTATTACGACGAAAGTCCGAAATTGATTAATCTTGAAAAAAGTGTTATCCGTTTGGGATTAATTCAATGGCAAATGCGTCAGCTTAACAATGTTGAAGAATTTTTTGAGCAATCAGAATTCTTTATCGACGTTGTTTCTGGCTATGGTGCCGATTTTGCTTTGTTTCCAGAGCTTTTCATTGCGCCTCTAATGGCAGATTACAATCATTTATCTGAAGCAGAAGCTATTCGGGAACTTGCCCGTTATTCTGATCCAATAAGAAAGCGTTTTCAGGAATTTGCTATTTCATACAACATCAATATTATTACTGGAAGTATGCCTTACCTCGATAACGGTAATTTATACAACGTTGGTTTTTTATGCAAAAGAGATGGAACTTCAGAAATGTATACCAAAATTCACGTTACGCCAAACGAAGTGCAACATTGGGGAATGAAAGGCGGATCGCACTTTCAGACCTTTGATACTGATTGTGGCAAAATTGGAATTTTAATTTGTTATGATGTTGAGTTTCCGGAGCTTTCAAGAATTATGGCCAATGAAGGAATGAATATTTTGTTTGTTCCATTTTTAACAGATACTCAAAACGCTTACACTCGTGTAAAACATTGTTCGCAAGCGCGAGCCATAGAAAATGAGTGTTATGTTGCCATTGCCGGCTGTGTTGGTAATTTGCCAAAAGTAAATAATATGGATATTCAATATGCGCAGGCCTCTGTTTTTACGCCTTCTGATTTTGCTTTTCCAAGTAACGGAATCAAAGCCGAAGCAACTCCAAATACTGAAATGACCCTAATTGTTGACGTTGATTTAAATTTACTAAAACAGCTTCACGAGCACGGCAGCGTTCGAATTTTGAAAGACAGAAGGCATGATTTATACGAAATTAAAAAAATCGATCAATGAAAACCTGTCTTGAATGTTCAGAAAAAATTGTAGGTCGCGAAGACAAGAAATTTTGTTCAGACAATTGCCGAAATGCCTATAATAATAAAATAAATAAGGATAGTAATAATTTCATGCGGAATGTAAACAATAAGTTACGCAAAAATTACCGTATTTTGTCCGAACTAAACACAGAAGGGAAATCAAAAGCAACAAGAGATAAAATGATTAATAAGGGTTTTGATTTTGATTTCTTTACAAATATTTTGCAGACTAAAACGGGAAATACGTATTATTTCCTGTACGACCAGGGATATCGCTCTCTGGAAAATGATTATTTTATGCTCGTTAAAAAAGAAATTTAGTATATATTCAATATGAGAAAAAACCCGACTTCAATACTTGCTTTTGTATGCGTTTTAGCAATTTTAGGTATTATATACGCCACAATGATGCCTCAATGGGTTTCTAAAAACGAAGAAGCCCTTGCTGAATTTTCTACAGAAAGAGCTTTCAATCAGGTTAAAATTATTGCTCAAAAACCACATTATGTTGGTTCAACAAATCATGAACTTGTTGCTAATTATCTTAAATTAGAATTGAACCGAATTGGTTTAGAAACTTCGATTCAGGAAGGATTTACACTAAATGATAAAGGGCTTTTGGTAAAATCCAAAAATATCCTGGCCCGCATAAAAGGAACCAACAACTCAAAAGCACTTTTATTACTTTCTCATTATGACAGTGCTCCGCATTCTTTTTCAAAAGGAGCAAGTGATGATGCATCAGGAGTTGCGACAATTCTGGAAGGGATCCGTGCTTTTTTATATTCTAAAAATCCACAGAAAAACGACATAATTATTCTTTTTTCAGATGCTGAAGAATTAGGTTTAAACGGTGCCGCACTTTTTGTAAATCAGCATCCGTGGGCAAAAGATGTTGGTCTGGTTCTAAATTTTGAAGCCCGGGGTTCTTCAGGACCAAGTTATATGCTGATGGAAACCAACAAAGGAAATCAGGCTCTTGTACAAGAATTTGCAAATGCAAAAGCAAAATATCCCGTTTCAAATTCGCTCATGTATAGTATTTATAAAATGCTGCCAAACGATACTGATCTGACTGTTTTTAGAGAACAGGGAAACATTCAGGGCTTTAATTTTGCTTTTATCGACGGCCATTATAATTATCATACACAACAAGATGATATCCAACATTTAAACAAAACAACTTTATCTCATCAGGGGACTTATTTAATGCCCTTATTAAAATACTTCTCAAATATTGATTTAAACTCTACTCAAACTACAGAAGACAACGTATATTTTAGTGTTCCTTTCGGATTCATAAATTATCCATTTGCATGGGTATTCCCAATGTCCTTAATTGCTTTAGGATTACTAATTCTTTTTATTTTTATAGGAAAAGCAAAACGCGTTATTACTTTCAGAGAAATTTTCAGGGGCTTTGTTCCTTTAATTGGTTCTATAGTTATTGCCGGTTTGGTAACTTTTCTGGGCTGGAAAATAATTTTAGAAGCTTATCCGCAATATTCAGATTTGCTAAACGGTTTTACTTATAACGGACATGCTTACATTGGGGCTTTTGTAACACTTACTATTGCCATTTGTTTTGCTTTCTATAATCGTTTTTCGGAAGCAAAAATTACAATGAACCATTTTGTAGCGCCTTTATTGCTTTGGATTATTATCAATCTTTTTTTAGCCAATAGTTTAACCGGGGCAGGTTTCCTTATTATTCCTGTTTATTTTGGAATCCTTTTATTCGGAATATTTGTAATCACACAACATTATAGCTTAGGTCTAAACTTATTATTTAGTATTCCCGCATTGGCAATTGTGGCGCCTTTTATCATCATGTTCCCGATTGGTTTAGGTTTGAAAATACTCTTTGGAAGTGCTATACTAACTGTTTTACTTTTCGGATTATTACTTCCCATATTTGGTTCTTTTTTTAGAAAAGGTGTCTGGGCGATATTATTTTTTATTACCTCGATCGCTTTCTTCGTTTATGCCGGTTATAACTCAGGATATCAGTACGGAAAAGCAAAATCTAACAGTTTATTATATGTTTACAACGCCAATACAGATTCGGCAGTCTGGACAACTTATGATGTAAATCTTGATGAATGGACTAAAACTTATTTAGGAGAAAAAAATCAAAAAGCGGTAGGTTTAAACGGTTTGCCATTAGCCAGCAAATACAATTCAACCTTTACCTATAGCGCGATTGCACCAAATATTGCCATTCCAAAACCAACGATTGAGTTCTTAAAAGACAGCGTAATAGGCAACAACAGGTATTTAAAAATAAAAATAACGCCAAACAGAAAAGTCAATCGTTACGATATTTACGCCAATCCAAAAATGACTTTTTATAATTTTAAGGCAAATGGAGTTTCAACTTCCGGTCAAAAAGGAAATCGTTTAGAACGAGATGACATGAAAATCTTATGCTACTATGTTGTTGGCAATGAGCCTTTGGTTATGGATTTCTACATCAATAAATCATCTCTGTTTGATATGGATTTAATTGAAAGTTCTTTTGATTTAATGACAAATCCGCTGTTGAATGTAAAACCAAGAAGTGACTGGATGATGCCAACACCTTTTGTATTGAACGATGCTATTTTAATTCAGCAAAAAATTAAAAGATATACAGCGCCTCTAAACGTTCCAATCGAAACCGCACCGATAAAAGACAGCACCATAACTGCAATAGATACCCTAAAACAGGTTGTTAAGCCTGAATAAAACAAAATATAAATAACTATAAAAAAGGCAAACTTAAATTTAAGTTTGCCTTTTTTATTTAACAAGCACATTCAATTTTTAAACCTGCTGCTTTACCATTTGTTCCTTCTGTTGCATAACCGTCAACCTTCCACCACTCTATTCCGCCAATTAATTCTTTTACTTTAAAACCAAGTTTTGCCATATTCAATGCACCTTTTGTTGATGCATTACAACCAATACCGTCACAATAGGTTACATACAAAACTTCTTTATCGAGATGTTTTGTACTTTCGATTGTCATTTCGCGATGCGGAATATTAATCGCTGTCGGAATATGTTCTGCCTGATATCCAAAAGACTTTCTGGC
Source organism: Flavobacterium sp. MEB061 (assembly GCF_000834715.1). Lineage (NCBI taxonomy): Bacteria > Pseudomonadati > Bacteroidota > Flavobacteriia > Flavobacteriales > Flavobacteriaceae > Flavobacterium > Flavobacterium sp. MEB061. Next base: position 79,431 of record NZ_JXQR01000009.1, read on the forward strand.
ATCAATAACGACTACTTTTTCTCCATTATTTAAAGCATCAAACAAATCAGAAGGATCCATTTCAAAGGCTAGTTTATTTTCATAATGTTTAATTTGTGTTTCCATTTTTTTAGTTTTAATGATTAGTTTTTTTTCAAAAGTAGTCCAACATTATATTCCATAAAAACGAAAAGAATTCATCCATTTCATTACTTTTTTTCATACAAAAGCCAGATTAAAATTTTGTTACTTTGTATACTAATTCTCTAAAAATGGAAATACGTCATTTACGATTGATAAAAGCGATTGTTGAAGAAGGAAGTATCACCAAAGCAATTGAAAAACTTCATTTAACCCAATCGGCATTAAGTCACCAACTTAAAGAAGCCGAATACCAATTGGGTACGCCTATTTTTTTTAGAATGAATAGAAAACTGGTTTTAACCAAAGCCGGTGAAAAAATGTACGGGATTGCCAATGAAATTCTCGACAAACTTTCGCAAACCGAATCTCAAATCAAACAAATGGTTTTTGGAGAACACGGCGAAATCAGGATTAGTACCGAATGTTTTTCAAGTTACCACTGGCTGCCTTCGGTTCTAAAGCAATTTCATTTGCTGTATCCAAATGTTGAATTGAAGATTGTTACCGAAGCCACACATATTCCGCTGCAAAAATTACTGGATAACACAATTGATATCGCCATTATCAGCGACCAGATCAATGATAACAACATCAAATATCTGGAACTTTTTCAGGATGAAGTTGTTATGGCAGTTTCTGAAAACCATGCCTGGGCAAATAAAAAATACGTTGTTGCCGAAGATTTTATCGACGAACATTTACTGATTCATTCCTTTCCGATGGAAACAGTTACGATTCATCAATTTGTTTTGGCCCCTGCCAAAGTAACTCCTAAAAAAATTACCGCCATACCCTTAACCGAAGCTTCACTCGAAATGGTAAAAGCCGATATGGGCGTTATGTCGATGGCAAAATGGGCATTGCTTCCACATTTGAAAAATAATCCCATAAAAGCCATTAAAATTGGCAAAAACGGCCTAAAAAGAAAACACTTTATAGCAATCAGGCAAAATCAGATTTATCCTGACTATTTTCATCATTTTATTACCTTTTTACAAACCGAAATTAATATTCAATGAAATATTCCATAAGAAATTGCGAGCTTTCAGATTTACCAAAACTTGTTATTTTATGCCAAAAACATGCTGAATACGAAAAAGCCGATTATTCTTCTGAAGGAAAAGAAGACGGTTTAAAAAAGATTTTATTTGCTTCAGAACCAAATCACTTTTGTTTAGTAGTTGCCACAGAAAATGACATTGTAGGTTATGCAACTTATAATTTTATGCATTCAACCTGGGATGCTGCAGCTATTATACATATGGATTGTTTATTTTTAGAAGAAGAAGCCAGAAACCACGGTATTGGAGAAGTGTTAATCAACAAACTAAAAGAAATTGGAAAAGTAAAAAACTGCATCAATATGCAATGGCGAACTCCCCAATTTAACGAAAGAGCTATAAAATTCTACAACCGAATTGGCGCAAAAGGAAAAGAAAAAATCTGTTTCTTTTTAGATTTGTAATAAATGTGCGCAAATTTTAATCTCGCAAAGTCGCAAAGATAAAAACTAATAAATTTCAATTTTAAGTTTTCAACTTTGAACCTTTGTACCTTTGCAACTCTGAACCTTCAAAAAAATGACTCAAATAAGTATTTTAGGCTGTGGCTGGCTGGGATTGCCTTTGGCAAAAAGCTTAATCGCAAAAAGGCGTTCTGTAAACGGATCAACAACATCTGAAAATAAACTGCAAATTTTGAAGGATGCTGGTATAAATCCATTTTTAGTTACGCTTGAATGCGAAAGTATTTCAGAGACCGTAATTCCGTTTTTAGCCAAAAGTGAAATTTTAATTATTGATATTCCGCCAAAGTTACGCGCAACAAATTCTGATACTTCAGATTCTCTACGAAAGGTTTTTGTGGAAAAAATCAAAACCTTGATTCCTTTTATAGAGCAATCAAGCGTAAAAAAGGTACTTTTTGTAAGTTCGACTTCTGTTTATGGAGATGAAAATGATTTAATCACAGAAGAAACAATTCCAAATCCGGAAACAGAAAGTGGCAAACAATTGCTTTTAGCAGAAGCTCTTTTACAAAAAAATGAAAACTTCGAAACAACCATTTTGCGTTTCGGCGGACTAATTGGCGAAGATCGTCATCCGGTAAAATTTTTGGCAGGAAAGGAAAATCTCGAAAACCCTGATGCGCCAGTAAATTTAATTCACCAAAACGACTGCATTAACATCATTGAAGAAATCATTTATCAGTCAAAGTGGAATGAAGTTTTCAATGCCGTCGCTCCTTTTCATCCCACAAGGGAGGAATATTATACACAGAAGGCAAAAGAACAGGGTTTGGTGCTACCGAAGTTTAACAATCAAAAATCAAATATTAAAAAGATCATTTCAAGCGAAAAGGTTGAAAATAGTTTAAACTATCACTTTAAACTTGACGTTTGTTAAACCATATAAGTGACATAAGTTCATATAAACAAACTGCAAAACTTTGTGGCCTCCTAAGTAAAACGCAACAAAACCCATTCATTCACACATAACAAACTTTGAGACCTTTGCGAAAAAACTTTGTGTTCTCTGCGGTAAAACAAAACTTAAATACTTATATGGTTTAAATAAAATTGCGAACTTTGCGAAATACTTTGCGCCTTTGCGGTCAAAAAACTTTATAGTAAAATATGGAAACAGTTTACATCAATTCACCTTTAGGAATCACCAAAATAGTTGGAGATGAAGATGGTATTGCTGTAATTTCAGTTTCAGATGTGGGAACAAATGAGGTTTCTGAAGTCATTCCTGAAGCTTTAAAAGAAGCTGTTTCTCAATTACAAGAATACTTTGATAAAAAAAGAACTGATTTCGATTTCAAACTAAATCCTAAAGGAACAGAATTTCAGCAAAAAGTGTGGAAAGCCCTATTAGAAATTCCATACGGAAAAACCATAAGTTATATGGATCAAACCAAAAAACTGGGAGATGTAAAAGCAATTCGGGCAGTTGCATCGGCAAATGGTAAAAATCCGCTTTGGATTGTTGTGCCTTGTCATCGCGTTATTGGCACAAATGGATCTTTAACGGGTTACGCCGGAGGTTTGTCTCGCAAAAAATGGCTTTTAGAACACGAAAACCCCTCGACGCAACAAAGTCTATTTTAAATAGCCACGAATTCACGAATTTTAATTTTATATTATTTATGGCTAATTATAAATATTCTTGAATTCGTGACAAATAATAAAAAATTAAAGCATAGTTTAATTTATAAGTAATTTCTTGTTTTTAAACAATTTTATATACATTTATGTCCATAAAAATTTAGTGAAAATTCGGGAAATTCGTGGCAAACACATGATTGAAAAAATAAACCTCAACAACATATTATTTCTGGATATAGAAACCGTTCCTGAAGAAGAGAATTTTAATTCTCTCGACGCGGAAATGCAATCGCTTTGGGATTTAAAAACTCAATATCAAAGAAAAGAAGATTTTACTCCCGAAGAATTCTACGATCGCGCCGGAATTTGGGCAGAATTCGGAAAGATCATTTGCATTTCTGTAGGTTATTTTACAATTAAAGGTGATGTTCGAAATTTCCGCGTAACATCGTTTTTTGGCGATGAAAAGAAGATTTTAAAGGATTTTAATAATCTGTTGAACAATCATTTTAATCAGCCCCAACATTTATTGTGCGGACATAATGCGAAAGAATTTGATATTCCGTTTCTGGCGCGCAGAATGATTATCAACCAAATTGCAATTCCGGATAAACTAAATTTGTTCGGTAAAAAACCTTGGGAAATTCCGCATTTAGATACTTTAGAATTATGGAAGTTTGGCGATTATAAACACTTTACTTCTTTAAAATTACTTACCAAGATTCTCGGCGTACCATCGCCAAAAGGAGATATTGACGGAAGTCAGGTCGCGCATGTGTTTTATGTAGAAAAAGATATTGACAGAATTGTAACCTATTGCGAGAAGGATACAATTGCCGTAGCACAGATTTTCCTTCGTTTGCGTCGAGAAGATTTATTGATTGATGATGAAATTATTCATGTTTGATTTTTAAGGCGCAAAGGTTCAGAGCGACAGAGGTACAAAGTTTAAGTGCGCTTATATAACTTATAGGGTTTAAATATTTACAAAATGACACATCAGGAAATATCGCATCACAGACTTGTTTCTCAAAAACTTTCAGAACCGAATTTAAGTTCTCCGCAGGAAATTGTACATCACTTGGGCGCTATGCAAGCTCAGGATTATGCGATGGCAAAATGGGCGATTGGTTCGCGTTGTAATGCTACTGAAAAAGAGATTGAAGATGCTATTAACTCTGCAAAAATCATTCGGACTCATATTTTACGCCCAACCTGGCATTTTGTTGCCGCCGAAGATATTCATTGGATGCTGGATGTTTCCGGACCGCAAGTGAAAAAGATTGTAGTTTCTTCTGCCAAAAAATACGATTATGATATCCAAAAGCTGAATAAGGTTAATTCCTCCATCGAAAAAATATTATCGGGAAACAACCATTTAACCCGGGAAGAAATTATGCAGGAACTCAACATTAAAAAAGGTTCCTCACAAGATTTTTTATATGCAGCCATCATGATGAATGCAGAATTGGATGGTTTGGTTTGTAACGGAAAAATGAAAGGCAAACAAATGACTTATGCTTTACTTGAAGAACGTGTCCCAAAACCCAAAACGAAACTGACCAAAGAAGAAGGTTTGGCGAAATTGGCCAAACGATATTTTGAAAGTCACGGTCCGGCAACATTGCTTGATTTCTCCTGGTGGTCCGGTTTTTCGCCCACTGTTTGCAAGAATGTAATTAATGCAATAAAGTTGCAGTTGAATTCTGTTGTTATTGACAACCAAATTTATTGGTTTGTAAATCAAAACAATACAACATTAAACTTTAAGGAAAGCATACATTTTCTTCCTGCTTTTGATGAGATTTTGATTTCATATAAAACCAGAGAAGCTTCTATTTTATTAGATCATCAATCAAAAGTTTTTACCAATAATGGTATTTTCAAACCTATAATTTTGGAAAATAGCAAGGTCATCGGAACCTGGAAAAGAACCATTAAGAAAGATCAGACCAAAATAGAAACTGAGTTTTTTAATGAAACCGAAAGTCATAAAAAAGCAATTCTGTTTGAAGGGATTAAAGCGTTTAGAAATTATTTGGATACTAAAATTGTTATTGATTAATTTTAGTAGAATGTTTTATGTCGCTCTGATGGAGCTATCAGGATTTACATATTCTGTTTCTATAAATATCACGCTCAATGGAGCTTAATCAACTCCGTTAGCAGTGCAATATTTATAGAAAAAAAATAGCATTTAGTTTTTTAGCCCCATCGGGGCGATATATCCAAAAAAACTGTTTCGACACTAAAATCTTTGTGCATATTATCTCGAAATAATTACATTTACAAAAAAAACAGCGTTATGGTATTAAGTAGATTTTGGTTAACCATTTTTATTTCGTCGATTATCTTCATTATAGTAAGTTTGTTTACAGCCAACACTTATACTATTGATTCTGTTTTAAATGGAAAAAAAGACGATCCAATTCTTGTTTCAGAAAAATATGCTGAACAACTTCCTGCCTTTATCAAAGACAGCATAAAAAAAGCGCCGGATCAAACGATAATTATCAATCGTGATACGCTTAATCCCGATACAACGTATGTTTATAAAAACAAAACGGTAAAAATTTACAGCGGAATCCAAAAATCCGATGGTTTATTGCCAACCTGTAAAAGTACTTTGCTTGATTTAATTTTACCGCTTATTGCATATTTAGCCTTTTTCTGTGGATTAATGGAACTTTTAATTATTTCCGGAGCTTCTGGAAAATTAGCTAAAGGGCTAAGTCCGGTTTTTGTAAAAGTATTTCCAAGTATTCCAAAAAACCATCCTTCTATTTCGTACATGACTTTAAACTTTGCTGCTAATTTCTTAGGATTAGATTCGGCAGCAACTCCGTTTGGTCTAAAAGCAATGGAGAGTTTACAAGAAATAAATCCCGATAAAGACAGAGCGAGTGATGCTCAAATTATGTTTATGTGTCTGCATGCTTCTGGTTTAACATTAATTGCGACTTCAATTATTGGTTATCGTGCAGCAGCAGGCGCAAGTAATCCGGCTGATGTTATGCTTCCTTGTATCATTACTTCGTTTATTGGTACAATTGCGGCTTTTTTAATTGTTGGAATCAAACAAAAAATTAATTTCAAAAGTGCTTCTCTTGTAATTGGTTTAATGGTATTAATTGCTGCCATTATTGGATTATTGATGTACGTAAACCATTTAGATTTGATAGGGAAAAACTTTTTCACAACAAATCTATCGGCACTAATTTTACTTGTTATAATAGGTTTTACATTGATTTTTTCTTTCATTAATGAAAAGAAATTTAAAGAAGCCGAAACAACCGTTTTTGATGCATTCGTAGTAGGAGCAAATAATGGTGTTAAAACGGGAGTTACTATTTTTCCGTATGTTTTAGGAATGTTAGTTGCCATTTCGTTATTTAGAAACAGCGGTTTATTTGAAATTATCAGCGACTGGATTGCCTTCATTTTTTCGAATATGGGTGTAAACAAACAAATTACCGATGCTTTGCCAGTTGCTATGCTTAGACCTTTTAGCTCTGCAGGATCCAGAGGATTTTTAATCGATTCGATGAACACTTTTGGAGCAGATTCCTTAACCGGAAGATTGAGTAGTATTTTTCAATGCAGTGCAGAAAGTACTTTTTATGTAATTGCGGTTTATTTTGGTTCTGTTAATATAAAAAATACCCGTTACGCTTTAGGTACAATGCTTTTGGTGGATGTGATTTGTGTAATTACTGCGATTTTTGTGGCTAGCTGGTTTTTTTAATCAAACTGGACTAAAGTCCAGCCCTACAGTATTGGTCGAGGCCTACGGCTCTTTTTCCAAAGATTGTAGAATTCCCGTGGGATAATTATTTTGTTAATACTACGTGTCTCACCTTAGAGTTCCGAAGGAACGATTTATTTTGTAGGGCTGGACTTTAGTCCAGTTTAAACAGAATAATAGATTTAATTATTTGTAAGATATTTCATATTATTGTGACGAATTTGAACGTTACAAATAAATATAAAATGTCAAACACATATCATCAGGTTTATATTCAGGCAGTTTTTGCTGTAAAATACAGAGACGCAGTTATAGAAAAGGAATGGAAATCGGAATTACTTAGCGTTATCGGTAATTTAATAAATGAAACAGGCTGCAAAACTATAATTGTAAATGGAACAGAAGACCATGTTCATTGTTTTTTAGGTTTAAAACCAACTGTTTCTATTTCTGAATTAATGAAAATTGTAAAAGGGAGATCATCAAAATATATTAATGATCACAACTTAACAAAATCAAGATTTGAATGGCAGGAAGGCTATGGTGTTTTTTCTTATAGTCAGTCACATATTGATTCGGTTTATAAATATATCGAAAACCAAGAGAAACATCATAAAACACAAAACTTCAAAGACGAATATTTATCATTCTTAGATAAATTTAAAATTACGTTTGAAGAAAAATATGTATTTAAAAATTTAATTTAATCTACAAAACCTGTTCAAAATCTGGATCTATAATATTGATTTTATAAAAAACCGAATTAAAATTCGGTCCTACAATATTGGTCTTATTATAAACTGGACTAAAGTCCAGCCCTACAATATCCGTCGAGGCCTACGGCTCTTTTCTTAGAGATTCTGAGAATTAGTTTATTTTCCAGAGCCTAATTTCAGCCGACGACTCTTTTTCACTAAGGTTGTAAAATTCCGTAGGAATGATTTATTTTGTAGAGCTGGACTTCAGTCCAGTTTAAACACGATAAAACATCGAAATTAATCCGTTGAAAAATAATTGATCAATCAAAATACCATGAAACCACAATACCTTTTCCTTTTATCACTAATAATAAGCTGTCAGAAACCAAAACCAGTTTCGCAAATTCAAACAAAAAACCCTGCTTCAGAAAATAAAACAGAAGTTGTAATTGCTTCTGCAGAAAAGTTCTTAAAAACAGATACAATTCCGATTTCTAACGGAGAAGAAAATGCCTCAGGGAATTATGTTCTTGCAAATTTATTAGATCAAAAAGCAGATAAAGACAGTATTGTTACCGTAAAATACCGATTGGATTTTTATGAAAACAAGGTGAAGAAAGCATCTTCAAAAGTAACAATCGAAGGTTATCAAAAAGGATCAGAATGGGGAGCTGATTATGGCTTGGCAACAGCTACAAACAAAAACACTTCATTTATTCAGGTTTCTTTTGGATATCCTGCCTGTGGATATAATCAAAACAATTATCTCTATCATTTAAAAAACAATGATTTACAACTCGTTTATCAATGGAATTCTATGACGGACAGTGGCTGGGGAAGCTGGGTCGAATTTGCAACTCCAAACGAAAAAGATTCCGAATCTTTTTACTGCAAAAGAGTTTCGTTTGAACCTGACGATAATGACGAAGACATGGGAATGGTTTCTTATTCTGACTCGATTGTTTTTCGCTTAAGCGGAAATAAATGGAAAAGCCAGTTACTTTCTGCAAAAGACAAGGCTTATTTTGAGAAAAAAATGGCTTTTACCGAATTTCACAACATAAAATAAACTCTCAAAACGGCTCTTATTCAAATTCTTTCTTAGATAAATAATTTTTAACTTTGTCAAAAACAAAGAAATGATTGATTTTATATACCAAGACCCTTATCCTATTTTAAAGGATGATACGCAATACCGCAAAATCACTTCAGATTTTGTGAAAGTTGAAAAATTTGGAGAACGTGAAGTTCTTACTGTTGATCCGAAAGGATTAGAGTTATTGGCTGAAGAAGCCTTAACAGATGTTTCGTTTATGTTGAGAACGACGCATTTGCAAAAATTAAGAAACATTCTTGACGATCCAGAGGCGACAGACAATGATCGTTTTGTGGCTTACAATTTACTTCAAAATGCTTCTGTAGCTGCCGAAGGACAATTGCCAAGCTGCCAGGATACGGGAACTGCAATTGTAATGGCTAAAAAAGGCGAAAGCATTTTTACAGGTGTTGATGATGCAGAATGGTTGAGCAGAGGAATTTTCAATACATACCAAAAACGTAATCTAAGATATTCTCAAATTGTACCTATTTCGATGTTTGAAGAAAAAAATTCAGGATCGAATCTTCCGGCGCAAATTGACATTTATGCTAAAAAAGGAAATTCATACGAGTTTTTATTTATGGCAAAAGGTGGTGGATCTGCCAATAAAACATACTTGTATCAGCAAACAAAATCTTTATTGAATGATAAATCTATGGATGCATTCATTCGTACAAAGATTAAAGATTTAGGAACTTCAGCTTGTCCTCCCTATCATTTGGCTTTAGTAATTGGAGGAACTTCTGCGGAAGCAAACCTAAGTGCTGTTAAAAAAGCATCTGCAGGATACTATGATCATTTGCCAACGACAGGAAACATGGCTGGTCAGGCTTTCCGTGATTTAGAATGGGAAAACCGCGTACAGCAAATTTGCCAGGAAAGTGCTATTGGCGCTCAATTTGGAGGAAAATATTTTACGCATGATGTTCGTGTCATTCGTTTGCCGCGTCATGCTGCTTCTTGCCCGGTTGGGTTAGGCGTTTCTTGTTCAGCAGATAGAAATATCAAAGGGAAAATTACGAAAGACGGAATTTATGTGGAACAGTTAGAAGTAAATCCAAAACAGTTTTTACCGGAAACAGCTCCGCATTTAGAAGCTCCCGTAGAAATTGACCTGGATATGCCAATGGCTGATATTTTGGCTAAATTGAGTCAATATCCTATCAAAACCCGTTTAAAATTAAACGGAACTGTAATTGTTGCACGTGATATCGCACATGCAAAAATTATGGAACTTTTAGAAGCCGGAAAACCAATGCCGGAATATTTTAAAAATCATCCTGTTTATTACGCCGGACCAGCAAAAACACCTGAAGGAATGGCTTCCGGAAGTTTTGGACCAACAACAGCCGGACGTATGGATGTTTATGTAGATGAATTCCAAAAACATGGCGGAAGTATGATTATGCTCGCAAAAGGAAACCGTACCAAACAAGTTACAGATGCCTGCAACAAATATGGCGGATTTTACCTGGGTTCAATTGGAGGCCCGGCAGCAATTTTAGCACAAGATAATATCCTAAAAGTTGAAGTTGTTGATTTTGAAGAATTAGGAATGGAAGCGGTTCGTAAAATTACGGTTAAAGATTTCCCTGCATTTATCATTACAGATGATAAAGGAAATGACTTTTTTGAAAATCTGTAGATGTTTGCCACAAAGACACTAAGACACCAAGTTTTATATATGCAAAAACCGCCTATTTGGGCGGTTTTTTTGTTTCTTATAATAATCTTTGCGCCTTTGTGCCTTTGTGGCTAAAAATTAAGCACTTTTATCTTCACTTTCAAAAGCAATGAAATGCGATAGTTCTCCTTTTAGGTTAAAAATAGGAACTCCATTTATTTTGCATTTGTAACTATGACCGTTTTTTTTATAATTTTCAACTATTTTTTCAAATGGCATCTGAAGTTTTATAGCTTCTCTAATTTCTTTTAAAACGACATTGCATGTTTTCGGACCCTGAAACATTTTTGGTGTTTTTCCCAAAATCTCTTCTTCTGTATACCCGGTCATTCTTTTAATTCCGGTTGAGGCAAAAACAATCTTCAGATTTATATCTGTAACCACAATTATCTCCTCTTTAATTCTTTCCTTAATTTTCAGGTTCTTTTCATTCCAATGAAATTCACTTGAAATCTTACTGACTTTCTTTAAATCAGTAAAAATAGCTTTCAATTCATTTATATACTCATAATGAAAATCCCATGCTAAGATAGGAACTGAATGGCGGCTTGAAATTTCATCAGAATTATCTTTTTTCATCTCAAATGATTTATTCGTAAAGTAACTTTTCTATAAAGGTAAAATGAAAATCTTGATTATAAATATGGAAAACCTCATTTCCTTCAATTTATAACTATTAAAAAGAAAATTTAAGCTGAACAACAACCGCCTTTTTCTCCTCGGTATTCAAATTACTTAATGAAATTCCGAGTAATCGAACAGAATCTTTCATTCGTTCCTGATACAATAATTCTTCTACCGTTTCGAGAATCAAACTTTTATCTGAAATAAAATAGGGTAAAGTTTTGCTTCGGGTTTGTTGGGTAAAATCGCTGTATTTTATTTTAAGTGTCACGGTTTTACCGGAAATATTGTGTCTTTTCAATCTTTTTTCTAATGATGTGGCGATTCTCTCGAGTTGTTCCAACATAAAAATCTCTGAAGACAAATTGACATCAAAAGTATGTTCTGCTGCGACAGATTTGGTAATTCGTGAAGGTTTGACTTCACTATTATGAATTCCGCGCACAACATTATAATAAAAACCACCTGATTTGCCAAAGTGTTTCTCCAGAAATTCTACCGGTTTTGTTTTTAAATCAGCTCCGGTAAAAATTCCCAACTGATACATTTTTTCGGTGGTTACTTTTCCGACACCATAAAACTTACGGATTGGCAAATCTTCCAAAAAAGGTATAATCTCATCCGGATTTACTGTTTTTTGTCCATTTGGTTTATTAATGTCGCTGGCAATTTTAGCCACAAATTTATTGACCGAAATTCCTGCCGAAGCTGTAAGTCCAACTTCACTAAGGATTCTTGACCGGATTTCCTGAGCCAATAAACTCGCACTTGGATTTCCCTTTTTATTTTGAGTTACATCAAGATAAGCTTCGTCGAGCGAAAGGGGTTCAACCAAATCTGTATATTCATGAAAAATTTTATGAATTTTACCCGATATTTCTTTGTATCTGTCAAAACGAGGACGTACAAAAATGATTTCAGGGCAATATTTTTTGGCCAGAACTCCACTAATGGCACTTCTAACACCAAATTTTCGGGCTTCATAACTTGCCGCTGCCACCACTCCTCTATTTTCTGAACCTCCAACAGCAATGGCTTTTCCGCGTAAAGCAGGATTGTCCATTTGCTCCACAGAAGCATAAAAAGCATCCATATCAATATGGATAATTTTTCGATATGTAGGCATTTCAGACATGCTACAAATTTAAAAAGGAAAAGCAATAAAAAAGTGCTCAAAACAGTTATAAATAATATCAATTTTTAAAGAATATAAATTCGATGAGTTCAAACCAATTATTCTTTATATTTTTGTTCTTCCAGATGAAAAATTAAACAATGCGAACATTTGTTATAGGCGACATACACGGCGGATTACTCGCTCTTGAACAAGTGCTGATAAAAGCTCAGGTTACCACACAAGATACTCTTATATTTTTAGGTGATTATGTAGATGGCTGGAGTCAGTCTGCAGAAGTAATCGAATATTTGATTGCTCTTAAAAGCAAACAAAACTGCATTTGCATTAGAGGAAATCATGATCAATTGGCCTTAGACTGGCTGGAAAATCGAAATGAAGAATTTGATGAAGAAATGTGGTACAAACATGGCGGAAGAGCTACTGTTGAAGGATATTCTAAACTTTCTGAAGAAAAAAAGAAAACACATATTGCTTTTTTTGAAGCATTGCAGGATTATTATCTTGATGATCAAAACCGATTATTTGTTCATGCTGGCTTTACGAACTTAAATGGTGTAGTCTGGGAGTACTTTCCTAAATTATTTTACTGGGACAGAACACTTTGGGAATCAGCCCTTTCATTAGACCCCAATTTAAAACCTGACGATTTATTTTATCCAAAACGTTTTACGATATACAAAGAGATATTTATTGGTCATACGCCTGTAACCAGAATTGGTCAAACGGTGCCAATAAACAAAGCCTGCGTTTGGAATGTTGATACTGGTGCTGCTTTTAAAGGCCCTCTGACTATTATGAACGTGGATACCAAGGAGTTCTGGCAAAGTGACCCATTAAATGAATTGTATTTTAATGAAAAAGGTAGGAATTGAAGTGTAAAAAACTAAATTTGCAATCCAAATAATTAATATTTAAGTTTATGAAAAAATTTATTACACTTTTGTTTTTAGCGTCATTCGGATTCACTAATGCCCAACAGGCTTTCTCTGGAAAAGGTGACATGAAAGTTAACGTTGGTGCTAATTTACAAGATGGTGGATCAGGAATTCAGGGATCTATTGATTTCGGTTTAGGAGAAAATTTCTCTTTCGGATTTGTTACAACTTATTTACTAGGAGTTGATAATTTCTCAGGGGTTTATCACAATAACCCAACTCCATATTATGATTACAAACCAGAATTTCAGGATCGTTTTGATGCAAAAGCAAGAATTAATGCAAATTTAAGCAGCGTAATTGGTGTTGAGCAATTAGATGTTTACCCTGGTTTAAGTTTAGGATTACACAATTTTGGCGGACACGTTGGTGGTCGTTACTTTTTTACTGACGGATTTGGTGTTTTCACAGAAATCGGATTCCCAATTGCAAAATACGGTAATGATAATGACGTATTCGATCATTTAAACAACCAGGCAACTTTTAGTTTAGGAGCTTCTTTTAATTTATAAGATTCTTCCAAAGCAAATTATATTAGAAAGCGTTCATGATGAACGCTTTTTTTATTTCCGGCAAATTATGTGATTTTGCTTTCAATACCTATTGACAAAAAAAAAGCCCCATTACGGGGCTTTCCTTTTTTAAATTACAATTTTTTATTTTTTTGCGAATTTCTTCACGATTTTTTTACTGCCGTTATTTAATTCAATTAAGTAAATTCCGGTAGCCAATTTACTTACATCAATTGGATTTCCATAAAGTTCTCCTGAACTTAGCTGTTGTCCCAATGTGTTTGTAATTCTATAAGTGTATCCATTACTTTCTGAAATTGAAATATTTAATTCGCTTTCAACCGGATTTGGATATAAAGCAAAACGTGCAGTTTCAACAGTTTCAGCTATTCCGGTAATGCTTTCTTCAACAACTGCTCCAGAAGCTGTAATGTTTATAGAATAATCTTCAACTTGTCCGTAAGAGAAAGCCTCACAAGATGTTGGAATTGCATTGTATTTCATAGAAACTCTCAATCTTGTTGTTCCAAGAGTTGCTGTTGCAGGAATTGTAATTGATCCTGTAACCGGAGTCGTTTTTGAAGCTGCTTTTGTCCAAACCGTTTCACCAGAATCTGAGAAATCCCCATCCTGATTGTAATCTATAAATACTGCATAACCTTCATTGTAAGTCGTAGACGTCCAAACTGGTGTAATTGTAATAGTATAAGCTGTTCCTCTTGCTGCATTTGTAGAAATTGCAGTATAGTTTTCGTAGCCTGTTGTTCCTGTCGAAGTATTATTGATCGTACCAAAAACAACTTTACTAATTCTTTCATCTGCAGTACTATTTCCCTGAGATGCACAATATGTTATACCAGCAGCGGTAGTAGTAACATTTACTGTACTACTTGAAGCTGAAACATTTCCGGCAGCATCTTTCGCTTTTACACTAAAAGTATAAGCCGTTGAACCTGTTAATCCTGTTACTGTGTAAGATGTTGTTGCAGATGATCCTTTAAGAGTTGTTCCCTGATAAATATCGTAGCCTGTTACTGCAACATTGTCTGTAGAAGCTGTCCAGGTTAAATTGGTTGTTGTGCCTGTTGTTCCAGAAGCTGCCAAAGAAGTTGGAGCCGAAGGAGCTACAGTATCTGTTGAGCCAGAATATGCCGCACCAACACCTACAGCATAAAATGCGTTTGTTGTTGCAATAACTTCGGCAGAACCTGCACCGTATAATTCAATAGCAGATTGTATTCCAAAAGTTCTTGCATTGGCATAAGTTGAATTGGCTCCTAAATATTCGCTCTCTAAACGAAAAGCAATTTTCTCAGCTTTATCAAGAGTAATTCCTGTTACGTTGTAAGCATTTCCAAGATCATTAGTTCCTGTTTTACCAACAGATAAAATGTAAAACCAGTGATTTAAAACACCTGAATTTGTATGTACCCCACATTGGTCATTGTTGTTTGTTGGAGTACAATTTACGTTTATCCAATTCGTTCCACCGTAAGTATCCGGTTGTCCTTCAGCATTTGGATCGCTCATAGAACGCAAAGCAACATGCCCGCTTCTTCTTTCGATATCTTCACCAACCAACCAGATTGATTTTGTAGGTGCTGAATGATATTCAATACAAGCTGCCCAAATATCAGAGAATGCTTCATTCATTGCTCCAGATTCTTTTTGGTAGGCTAAGTTTGCTGTGTAAGTACATACAGCGTGACCAATTTCGTGTCCGGCAACATCCAGAGAAGTTAAAATATCAAATCCTCCTGTTCCTGTTCCGTCTCCGTAAGTCATTACGCTTCCGTTCCAAAAGGCATTATTGTTGCTTGAATATCCTGCAGCAACTAAATTATAGTGTACATAACTTTTGATTTTAGCACCGGCATCATCAAAACTGTTTCTACTGTGTACTGTTGACCAGTAATCATATGTTTTTTCTGCACCCCAATGTGCATCAAGAGCGCCATTGTCTTTATTGGTGTTGTTATATTCTGCGGCTGTCCAGTTATTATCGGCATCAGAAAAATTTGTTGTTGGATAAGTCGCTGTTCTTGCAGAATTATAAGTTTGAACGCCTAAACCACGAGATGTATCTGATAAAATATAAGATGATCCGCTTAAAGTAGTTTGTATTGTCTGCGTTCCGCTGTAACGAGTCGCGGCATTGGCAGCAACAATTGCCATTTTTGAAGCCGATATATTTTTATCTGCATTTACCGAAGAAGATTTCCTTGCATGTACATTATCGTTTAAATGTTTTATAGTTGCATTATAAAACAATGCTTTTCCGGTTTCAGCATCAATATAAAGATCTCCGCGGCTTAAAGGTTTTGTAGCATAAATGTCAAACTTGTAAGCCAAACGAACTTTATCAGTTGTGCGTTTTTCACCTTGTTCTTCCATTGCAGGCAACAAAACAAGTTCTCCTTTTGGTTTTTCATAATCCATTGCTATAGCATCTTGTGGTTTTTCCCAAAGATATTCTGTTGCATGCGTGTAGCTAAGTGCTCTGTTGAAAGCTTCCTGAGAAGAAAGTTTAGGTGTAGTTTTAACATTTTCGATATCGTAGAATTCACCATTCATCGATACTAATTTTCCATCTTTTGAATGCAGGGTATAATTGGCAAATTCAACTTTGATTCCCTGTTCATACAATTGGAATTTTTCATGAGTGTAACCTTGTTTGTCAGATTGGGTTTTGATTTTTGCAAAAGATTGAGAGTCTTTTAAACCAAGTTGCTCCTTAAAGACTTTTTGAGCATCTGAGCCTTTGTAAGTTGATTTCTCATTAAAGGTGATTAAACTTGGTTGTCCGTTTTCAGAAACATTTTTCTGACTTATTTGCTTATCTGTCTGAGCAAATGAAGAGATTGTAAAAGTAAAAACAACGGCGGTCGCCATGATTCCTGGTAATTTTTTTCTCATAATTTAAGGGGTTTTTAAAGTTTGGTTAAATGATTACAAATAAAACATTTATCGTAAGTAAATACTTTAATTTAGGATAAAAGTATTTTAATTTTGTTAGATAGTCGATGAAATTTGCCGTTAATCGATAAAATGCAACACTTTTTACTTTAAATTCACTTTTATTTAACAAACTGTAAGAATTTCTCAAAATAGAAAGCCTAAAATCGATAATTCGTTGGTATTTAAATTTTTATATAAAAAAAGTAGTACAGAAACATCATTATATAAGAAATAAAACCTGACATAGCTTTGATTTTATTCAACAAAAAAAGGGCTGGCATAAACGCCAGCCCTTAAAGGGATATGTTTTTAAAGAAAAAAAATTAAATGTTCATTTCCGGAATTTCGCCTTCTATAATTAATTCTGCTTCGGTTGAAGCAACGATATGCTCAACAGAAACACCTGGCGCTCGTTCTAAGAGCTTAAAACCGTTTTTAGTTACTTCGAGAACTGCGAGCTCTGTTACAACCTTTTTAACGCATCCTACGCCTGTTAATGGCAAAGTGCATTTTTTAAGAATTTTAGATTCTCCAGCTTTATTAACGTGCATCATTGCAACAATGATATTTTCGGCAGAAGCCACCAAATCCATTGCGCCTCCCATTCCTTTCACCATTTTCCCTGGAATTTTCCAGTTGGCAATATCTCCGTTTTCAGAAACTTCCATTGCGCCTAGAATAGTCAAATCAACTTTTTGACTTCGAATCATTCCGAAACTAAAGGCCGAATCAAAGAAACTTGCTCCCGGAAGCGTAGTAATCGTTTGTTTTCCAGCATTGATAATATCAGCATCTTCTTCTCCTGCAAAAGGAAAAGGCCCCATGCCAAGAACACCGTTTTCACTCTGGAACTCAACTGCTATATCTTCTCTCACATAATTTGCAACCAAAGTCGGAATTCCGATACCAAGATTAACAAAATATCTGTCTTTTACTTCTTTAGCAATTCGTTTTGCTATATCTTCTTTTGTTAACATAAACTCAATGTGTCAATTTGGAAATTAGATAATTAGATAATGCTTGCGCAATCTAATTATCTAATTATCACATTTTCTAATTATCTAATATTTTACTTTATGTAATTTAAAGTAATTTTATAAAAATCAATAACATATCAATTATAAAATTTATTTAACGCAACAATTTTGCGTTATCTAATTCATTATCTAATTGACAAATTACCTCATTCTCTAATTCCTCTGTCTTACAGTACGTTGCTCGATTCTTTTCTCAAATTTTTCTCCCTGAAAGATGCGTTGCACCATAATTCCCGGGATATGAATTTGATTTGGATCTAAAGTTCCAACAGGAACCAGTTCTTCAACTTCGGCAATGGTAATTTTTCCGGCTCCGGCCATACACGCATTAAAGTTTCGGGCAGTTCCTTTAAAAATAAGATTTCCTGCTTCGTCACCTTTCCATGCTTTTACAATGGCAAAATCAGCTTTGAAAGCTTCTTCCATAATATGCATTTTTCCATTGAACTCACGAACTTCTTTACCTTCTGCTACTTCGGTTCCGTAACCTGCCGGTGTAAAGAAAGCTGGAATTCCCGCTTGGGCCGCACGACAACGTTCTGCAAGAGTTCCTTGTGGCGTTAACTCCACTTCTAATTCACCAGAAAGCATCTGACGTTCGAATTCTGCATTTTCACCCACATACGAGGAGATCATTTTTTTTATTTGTTTCTTCTGCAAAAGCAATCCTAAACCAAAATCATCAACTCCTGCATTATTAGAAATACAAGTTAAATCTGAAATTGATGTGTTTACTAAAGCAGCAATAGTATTTTCAGGAATTCCGCATAAACCAAAACCACCAAACATAATCGTCATCCCGCTTTCAATTCCTTTTATAGCATCGTGTACGCTATCCACTTTTTTTGTTATCATAACAAACTGACTTTATTACTGTATAATTTTGATAAAAATACCATTTTTAGATTAAATTATAACGATTTCGTAAAAATAAATCTATAGCTAGTTTATTAACCGCAAAGCTCACAAAGACAAAAACGCAAAGTTCGCAAAGCTTTATAAAACCTTAGCGAACTTTGCGGTAAAAAAAATTTATACTTATTTCAAAAAAAATCCTTTTGTTTTCGACTGATTTCAGAAGATCACAAAAGGATAATTTTATTTAGAACCGAACTCTTAAACTATAATTCGAATTCGTCTGTATTTTGTTCTGTTGTAGTTGTATCTTTTACTTTTGGTGCGCTGTAACAATCTACTTTGATAGAAAGGTTTGCCGGACGCTCAAATTCTGATTTAGAAATTTGTAAATTCTTATCGGCATAACACAATTTCATGAAGTAAGCCCAAACCGGTAAAGCTGCTGTTGCACCTTGTCCGTAAGTCAAACTCTTGAAACGTGCCGAACGATCTTCGCATCCAACCCAAACACCTGTTACTAAGTTTGGAACCATCCCCATAAACCAACCATCTGATTGATTTTGTGTTGTTCCTGTTTTACCCGCAATCGGATTTTTGAACATGTATGGATATCCTGTCCAACGATTATCTCCGCTTCCACCGCCTTGCGTACGTAAACGTGCACCAGAACCGGTTTCTGTAACTCCCTGCAATAATTTGATTACTGCAAAAGCGATGTCTTTATTTAAAACGTCGTGTGATTCCGGAATTGGCTCATAAATAACCTCACCGCTTTTATTCTCAATACGACTTAAAAATTGTGGTTTTACATACACTCCCTGATTTGCAAATGTGCTGTAAGCAGCAACCATATCTTCAACCGTAATATCTACAGCTCCTAAAGCAATAGAAGGCTGAGCGGGAATTTCGGTTTTAACACCTAATTTATGTGTTAATTCTACAACGGCTTCTGGACCAACACGATCTATTAATTTAGCCGAAACGGTATTGATCGAATTTGCTAAACCTTGTTTTAAAGTTACCATTCCGCGGTATCTGTTGTCAGAGTTTCTTGGCTCCCAATCTTCTGTAACGTGGTGACGTCCTTTATGAATCATAAAAGGTCCATCTAAAATGGAATCACAAGGAGACATATTTAATTCCTCAATAGCAGTTGCATAAACAAAAGGCTTGAATGTAGACCCTACTTGTCTTGCTCCCTGCCCAACGTGATCGTATTGGAAATATTTGTAGTTGATACCACCAACCCACGCTTTAATATTTCCGGTTTGTGGTTCCATCGCCATTAAACCAGATTGCAAAAAGTGTTTGTAATAACGGATAGAATCCAGCGGCGTCATAATAGTATCGCGTTCTCCTTTCCAGGTAAAAATGCGCATTTGTGTTTTTACTTTGAATGAAGCAATAATATCGTCTTCGCTTTTGTCCAGATCTTTCATGATCGCCCAACGCGTTGAGTTTTTCATGGCCTGCATCATCAATTTCTCCGTTTCTGCCTGAGTGATATTTACGAAAGGTGCATTTTTATTGTTTTTTTGCTCGATGAAAAATTGCTGCTGCAAATTTTTCATGTGTGCCGAAACTGCCTCTTCAGCATATTGCTGCATTCTTGAATCGATGGTCGTATAAATTTTCAAACCATCTTTGTAGATATCATAATCAGAACCGTCTGGTTTTTTGTTCTCCGCCATCCATTTTTTCATGTAATCACGAAGATATTCTCTGAAATAGGTTGCTGTACCTTCACGGTGGCTTTCTAATTTGAATTTTAATGCAATTGGTAAAGCTTGTAATCTTTCTTTTTCTGCTGTAGAAATCATCTTCGCTTTTTCCATCTGCGCAAGAACAACATTACGACGGTTTTTTACTCCTTGCGGATTACGAACCGGATTGTACAATCCTGAATTTTTGAACATTCCGACTAAAATAGCCGATTCGTCCATTGTTAAATCTTTCGGATCTTTCGAAAAATAGGTCTGTGCTGCAGAACTTACTCCAACAGAATAATTTCCGAAGTCGTAAACATTGCAATACATGGCCAAAATTTCGTTTTTCGTGTATTGTCTTTCAAGACGAATGGCAATAATCCATTCTTTTATTTTTTGTACAATTCTAAATGGCAAGAACTTAGAACCTTCACCATGAAATAATTGTTTGGCTAATTGTTGTGTTAACGTACTCGCTCCACCATTTGTTCCTAGCGTAAAAACGGCTCTTAAAGTTCCGCGTCCGTCAATTCCGGAATGTTCGTAAAAACGAGCATCTTCGGTGGCAACTAACGCTTCAACTAGGCTTTTTGGCAAATCCGAATATTTAAGCTGTGATCTGTTGGTTTTAAAATACTTTCCAATTACAACTCCATCCGAAGAAATAATTTCTGTTGCTAAGTTAGAATCCGGGTTTTCTAAATCTTCAAAAGAAGGCATCGATCCGAAAAGTCCCCACGAAGCGAATAAAAAGAAAGCCAGAATGCCTAATAAAAAGTAGACAAAAAATCTCCAGAATTTCTTTTTATAGTAGTTAATATCTTTAGTACTATTAGGTTGATTGTTTTTTTTGGTGGCCATAACTATTTATCTAATCTTTTTGTTCTATTCTAAAACCTACGTCTGTAATACCTTCTAAAGCTTCAACACCGGGAATTTTCCCTGATTCACGAACAGCTTGTTTGATGTGTACTTTGTATTTCCCTCTAAACTTAACATCCTCTTTGTAATACAGTTTACTTTCTTTTATATCCGTAAAACCATTTCCTAACAAGGTTCCATCCGGTTTAGCCATTTCGTATTCTAAAGTATCAACTTTGGTAAAACCGTTTGGTGTTTCAATAGCAACAATTAAAAACAAATTTTTGAAGGGATAATTGTTGTTATCTCTCAAATTTACAAATAAATTGTATTTTTTGGTAGAATCTAAAACAGGCAGATCAAAGGTTACAATACTGTCTTTATGCCAGGCGCTTCCAACAGATTTGTACTCATCGAATACTCTTTTTTTATCACACGAAAAAAGAAGTATTGCTGCCAAAAGAAGAATTCCGCTATTTTTTATTCTCATTTTTAGTAATAATTATAGGTTTTCTCGGTTCAGCTGGTTTGTTATCATTCGATTTGGGCTTATTCGAATTATTCGGCTTATTGTTATTATTCTGTTTGTTTTTGTTCGGATTTCCTCCTCCCGCAGGTTTATTGCTGTTATTGTTACTTTGTTGCGGTTTGGCAGGAGTAGCCACTACAGCGCCTTCAGCGTTAGGTTTGCGTTTGCGATTTGGTTTTTTCTTTCTTTTTGGCTGATCAAAACGAGTCAAACTTTCCTGACCCATTGCGTTATTAAAATCTTTTTCAGGTTCTGAAACTACTTCTATCGCAAAATCTTCAAGCGATGAAACTTTGTTTTTCAGTTTATTTTCAGCAATAATTTCTTTTACCTGATCAATTTTCAAAACATGCCAGTTTGCAAAATTATTGGTGTAAGCAAACCACATCAAGCCTTTAAAAATATCTTGTTTTTGGCAAATTGCATCTCCTTTTTCGGTAACTAATTTAGTATCGTAATCCGGAAAATCCTTCAAGGCATCCATGTATGTATCTAGTTCGTAGTTTAAACAACACTTTAATTTTCCGCATTGTCCGGCTAATTTTTGGGGATTTAGCGAAAGCTGTTGGTAACGCGCCGCCGAAGTATTGACACTTCTAAAATCTGTTAACCAGGTTGAACAGCAAAGTTCACGTCCGCAAGAACCAATTCCTCCCAAACGAGCCGCTTCCTGACGGAAACCTACTTGTTTCATTTCAACTCTTGTACTAAATTCTTTAGCAAAATCTTTAATCAAAAGTCTAAAATCGACTCTGTCATTTGCTGTGTAGTAAAAAGTAGCTTTTGACCCATCTCCCTGAAATTCAATATCAGAAATCTTCATTTCCAATTTATGCTGAATTGCCAATTCACGCGCACGAACTTTCATTGGTTCTTCGCGATCACGGGCTACAGACCAAATGTCGATGTCTTTTTGAGATGCTTTTCGGTAAATTTTAGGCACTTCATTACTTTCGTGATTAACACCTTTTTTCTTCATTTGAATTTTTACCAATTCTCCTGTCAAAGTAACAATCCCAATATCATGTCCTGGTGATGCAACAGTTGCTACAATATCACCAATACTTAAAGTTAATTTCTCTGAATTTCTAAAGAATTCCTTGCGTCCGTTTTTAAAACGAACCTCAACACAGTCAAAAATTGCCTCTCCATTAGACGGACTCATGTTCGCGAGCCAGTCAAAAACAGTCAATTTATTGCAGCTATCGGTGCCGCAAGTCCCATTATTTTTACAACCCTTTGGTGCGCCACCATCTGAGGTTGAACAACTTGTACATGCCATAATTATATATGTAGTGCTGCAGAAACGCAGCTTAAGTTCATAAACGTTTGATCGGTAAAGATAGTATTTTTTTTAGTTTGCTTTTTATGGATTACTTCTAAAGGGTTGTTAAATAAAAAACCTGCCCTTTTTTGGTATCAAAATCATTTTAATTTTCTTCTCTATCTATCAATTTTAGAAAATATTCTTCAAAAAA
The DNA here is from genome assembly GCF_000834715.1 of Flavobacterium sp. MEB061. Taxonomy (NCBI): domain Bacteria; kingdom Pseudomonadati; phylum Bacteroidota; class Flavobacteriia; order Flavobacteriales; family Flavobacteriaceae; genus Flavobacterium; species Flavobacterium sp. MEB061. Next base: position 102,525 of record NZ_JXQR01000009.1, read on the forward strand.
AGCTCACTCCGTCAATTTTCTTATATAAAAAATCCTTTTTAATTTGTATCCTGAAATATATTCATCAATTTTATGTTTTTATCTTACAACATAATTCGGGAACGCCTAAATTATCAATTCTGATTTAAAATCAAACTTAATTCTTCATTTTAAATACCACTACAAATGCAAAACCAGATTGAAAGTTTCCTTTTTCAGGGAAAATTTGACGAGGCCAGAGAATGCCTAAATAACGGAGAAAAATTTAACGAACAATATCTTAAAAACAATTTTTCTCAAATCGCAGCCAAAATCATTGAAGCCAAAGAGATTGATTTCATCGAAAAATTAATAAATGCCGGATTTATTGAAACCGATATTTACGAACTGGACAGTTTTGACAAATCAATTTTTGCTCCTTTGACCAGATATTTAAAAGATGATGACGAATCGCTTTCATTTTTCGAAGCTTTGATGTCAAAAATGGACAATCTTAATGATGAAATCAGCGATCAGACTTTGCTAAGATATTTTCTGGAAAAAAGTGCTCCTCCAAAAATCATAAAAACCCTTATTGATAATTTTGGAGCAAATACGCAGTATAAAAACAATGCCGAAGAAAACCTCATCTACTCTGTTATAAATACTTATGGCTTAGAAACAGAGAAAACAAAAGAGTACATTTCTATACTTACTGAAAACGGGGTTGACATTAACGAAAAAAATATTGTTGGAACAACTCCGCTAATGTGCGCTGTTAAAAGGGCCAGAAAAGATATTTTACCATTCTTGCTTGAAAATGGCGCTGATCCTAACGAAACCGACAACCTCAACAATACTGCTTTTTATTATGCTGTGGCAGAACAGTTTTCGTATGAGATGTACGATGCTTTAGCAGCTGTTTCTTCACCTGATTTTAATATTGTAAACAAAGACGGACGAACTTTATTGACTAATTTTATCAGTTCTGTTTCTGGTTCGCCAACAGATATTACATTTCTTGAAAGACTGTTAGCTGATGGTGCCGATGTGAATTTCTGTGCTCAACATTACGGACAGCCAAAATCCGGAATTGATTTTATTGTGGAAAAGAAGTCAGATATCCTGAAATCAGTTTTAGAAAATGTTTCTTTAGATATTAACGAACAAGACAATCAAGGAAACACGATTTTGCATAAAGTTTGTGCCTATAATGTTAATTATGATGCCGAAATGGCAAAAGAAACCTATAGAAAAGTAAAATTATTACTAGATCAGGGCGCTGATATTACGATCACCAATGATAAAGATGAAACAGCTTTAATGCTGGCTTCCGGTGATAATTTGAAAATTAAAACGGTTGAACTTTTAATGAAACAATAAATAATCATTTACTAAAAAACATATACATGTCAATGTCATTTATAATTGCCTGTGAAAACGGCAACAGAAAAATAGCCGAGTTACTTCTTCAAAATAAAGAAGTCGATGTAAAGTATACAGACGAACGAGGAAGAACCGCATTACACTATGCCGCACACAGAGGATATTTGGATATTGTAAAAATATTGACCGAAGATGGCGCCGATATTAATTATGAAGATCATCAGGGAGAAACACCGTTATACTTTGCCTGTTTGCAAAAACAGAAACAAACTGCTTTGTATCTTTTAGAAAATGGTGCGGAAATTACCAAAAACGATAAATATGGAAATAGCCTTTTGCATTTAGTCGTTCAGACGGCTCAAATTGAAATTGCAACAAAGTTGCTTGAAGCAGGAATTGATGTTAATTTACTGAATAACAATGGAGAAACTCCGCTTTTGTTGGCATCCGCAAAATTAAACCGAGAAATTATCCAATTGCTTTTGGACAAAGGCGCAGATATAAATGTAACCGACAAACAAGGAAATACACCTTTACTTTATGCTTGTTATACCAAATCGATCCCGATGGTGACACTGCTTCTTGATAACGGCGCGGCTATTAATAATGCGAATCATGCCGGAGAAAATGCCCTTTTAATTGCCTGTTATGAAACCAACAGAATGCTTGCTAAACTTTTAGTAGAAAGAGGAGCCGATGTTTTTGTATCCAATAATAACGGATATTCGCCTATTTGGTACGCTTGCGCAAATAATCAAAAGGAAATAGTTTCTTTGTTTTTAGAAAATGGAGTTGATGTAAACTACAGCAAACCTTTGGCCAGTGATACTTCTTCAATGAATGATTATCTGGATTGGATTGTTAGCGCTACCAATATTTCTAACGAATCTAGCTTTACATTAAACACAACTTATAATTATGGCGGAGAAAGTCTTTTGCATGTGGCTACCAAAAAAGGCAATTTGAGCATGGTAAAATTACTAATTGAAGCCGGAGCAAACATCAATATTCAGGATGAATCCGGGAACACGCCTTTACATTACAGTGCAGCAAACGGAAAGAAAGATGTGGTGAAATATTTACTTGACAACAAAGCCGATGCCTCAATTGTAAACGTAAAAGAACAAAAAGCGATTGATTATTCGAATGTGAAAGGTTTTAATGAAATTACCGAAATGATTCTGAAATATGCTCCTTCAGGAACTGTTGTTACACCAATTCACCAACAACAACCTCAAAAAACTGATGTTTCTAACGCTATGGAAGGAAAGAAAAAAGCATTGTTAGATTTGAAAGAACTTTTAGATGCCGGAATATTAACTGCAGAAGAATTTGATATTGAGAAAAGTAAAATTTTAAAAGGATAATAATCAAATAAAGTTTTAATAAAAAAGTAAAACCCTATTCTGTGATAACACAAAATAGGGTTTTACTTTTTTATTCCAGAAGTACTAAAATTTGTTAAGTTTACAATAATTTATGATTTAGCATAAAACCAAAACCATCCCAAACCAAACCTTAACCTAATGAACAATAAAATTGTATTAAACGAAGAAACAAACTACTTTAACCATTTTAATTTTTCAAAGTTTAAAAATATTCTATACCCTCTTGCTATTGTTGCCATTCTTTTTATCATCAGGCAGTTTATCACAAATAATTTTTACATTTCAAGACCAGGAGGCTATGGAATGCTTGAATTACTTGACCCTCTTAATAGTGCTAAGGAATTACCGATATGGGCAGAAATCCTTAATGGATTTATCGGCATATTAATTACAATAATAATGCTTTGCTGGGAAGCAGTCTATGAAAAAAATATGATAAAATAAAGTTTGTTCTTTTAATCTGCTTACCATCTGTAGCTTTGAATGTGATGTATCTTTATTCCAATTTTTATGGATCAGGAACGCCAAAATCATTGTCTACTATTTATTTCATCATGAGTTTTTTCCCAACATATGCTTTATATGGTGCATTGAGAGGAAAAATACTTTATGGAAAAAAATTAAGTCTAATAGGATATTTGATTGGAATTATTGCCATAGTAAGCATCAGTCCAATATATCAAAAACTTGGGTCATTAATTCTGAATAACGATTTACTTACACCTATTTATTCTTATGGAAGTGCGGTTTCAAATGTTTTTATCCCACTATCCTTTTTCTATTTTATATTTTTATCAGATGCCGGATTCTCTTTTAAGAATTTTATAAAAATGCCTTCTGCTTCATTTATAACAAACAAGAAGTTCACGGCGCACTTTATAATTCTATTTACTTCTTTATTTGCTCTTCATTTGAACTTCACAGAAAACTTCTCCCAACATTGGTTTGGTGATATGAGTTCTAGATTTCAAATTATTTTCTATAGTATATTTGAGTTTTTTCGCATTATTTTTCAAGTTGCATTTGCATACTTACTGTTTTCACAGCTATTGCTTTTACAATTAACTGCATTACGAAGAAGACCTTTATGGATCTATTTTTTTAGTTTTATCCCGGTAATTAATTTAATTCCATTATTTCTTTTTTTTCGCAAAAACATCCCTTTAAGTAATGTTGAATATCTTGAAATGGAAGATAAAGAACAGCAAAATCGATCTTTTCTTCAGTTGTTCATTTTATTTTTTGCAACTGTATATGGCATCTACAAGTTTATTGCAATCGGATTAAGCCGCGAAAACTTAATTTATCTGATCTTAGCCGTTATTTTATTGTATATTTTTATATTATATTTTAAAATTGGTATTTGGATTGCTTTTGGACTGTTGGGCATAATGGCGATATACTTTTTATACCAAGATATGCCGACTGGTTTGTACTATACATGTGCATTAATTTATGGCGCTATCGGGCTATACAATCTTCACATTGCCTTATTTTGGACAGCCGAAGAATGGGATAAAATCGAGGAAAGTATTACAACAGAAAGTATTGAAGAAGTTTAAACATAAAAAGAGCCGCAAATTGCGGCTCTTTTCTTTTCTATATAATTTCTAAGTCTCCTTAACCGTAATAATCTTCACCGGACAAGCTTTTGCTGCCAACTCACAACTTTCAACAATAGTATGATTGGGAGACTTTAAGGTAAAAAATCCTTTTGCATTTACAGAATGAATCAATACTGATTTCCCATCTTTTTTGGACATTTGAAAATGTACCGGATCCATTTCGACACAGTAATTACAGCCAATGCATTTGTCTCTTTGTAAAGTTACGATAACCATTATGCTTCAACAATTTTATATAATTTATCAGACATTCTGATTCTGAACGGAAGTTTTAAAGTACAATCATCTCCTTTTGTAGCTTTTTCAGCAGCAATATCTACAACAAACATTTCGTCAATAATCATTTCCTGAGCACCTGTACTTGGTCCTGTCACCAGGATTTTGTCTCCAATTTTGATATCGTAAGCTTCAATTTTAAATTGTCCTACTTCTGCTTTTGGGAAATAATGTGTTCCTTTTCCAACATAAACCTTCTTTTGCGTTGCCGCAGATCCCGGAATATCGCTCCACTCGCCTAGTTCCTGACCCAAATAATATCCCGACCAAAAACCGCGATTGTAAACCGTATTCAAAGCTTCCATCCAAACTTCGATTTTTTCTTTAGAGAATGATTTATCATAATAAGAATCAATTGCTTCACGATAGGTTTTGATAACTGTTGCTACATATTCCGGCGCGCGGCCACGGCCTTCGATTTTCAGCACCTGAATTCCGGAATCAATTACCTGATCCAGAAAATCAATTGTGCATAAATCTTTTGGCGACATCATATATTCGTTATCCAATTCAATCTCAAAACCAGTTTCCTGATCGATAACGGTATATTTTTTTCGACAATTTTGCTTACATGCCCCGCGATTCGCTGATGAATTATGCGAATGCAGACTCAAATAGCATTTTCCCGAAACCGCCATACACAAAGCGCCATGTCCAAAAATTTCAATTTCTACCAAATTCCCGTTCGGTCCTTTTATCTGTTCTTTTTCAATTTGGTTCGTAATTTTCTTTACCTGACGCAAACTCAATTCGCGACTTAAAACCATTGTGTCTGCAAATAAACTGTAGAATTTTATGGTTTCAATATTGGTCACATTCAGTTGTGTAGAAATATGAACTTCCATCGAAATACTTCTTGCCATTGCGATAACCGCCTGGTCTGATGCAATAACCGCAGTAATATTGGCTTCTTTGGCTTTGTTCAAAAGTGTTTTTACCACCGATAAATCGTGATCGTAAATAATGGTGTTTAAAGTCAGATAACTTCGAACATTTTTAGCCTCACAACGATTAGCGATTTCCTGCAAATCATCCATAGTGAAATTCACTGTCGAACGCGCACGCATGTTAAGTTGTTCTACACCAAAATAGATAGAATCTGCGCCATTATCTAGTGCAGCCTGAAGAGACTCAAAACTCCCGGCGGGAGCCATAAGTTCGATTTTGTTGTTTGTTGTCATTTTTTATTTGTATTGTGCTCAATGGCTAAACCACAGGCAATGCTTTTTGTGTGTATTTTTTAAATATAGCGTGGTTTCAACCACGGGAGACGTATCGATGTCAATCAACTTTCCAGATTTAGTATCATTGTAGATATTCTTTGCGTCCTGCGGTTGAAACCGCAGGCTATATTTTGCTTTTGTGTGTGGTATTTTCAATATAGCCCGTGGTTTCAACCACGGGAGACGTATCGATCGCGATCAACCTTTCGGGATGATAATATCGTTGTAGATATACATTACGCCCTGCGGTTGAAACCGCAGGCTATGTTTTGTCTTTTGTGTGTATTTCAATATGGCCCGTGGTTTCAACCACCGGAAACGTATCGATGTCAATCAACCTTTCGCGATGTAATATCGTTGTAGATATACATTACGTCCCTGCGGTTGAAACCGCAGGCTATGTTTTGTCTTTTGTGTGTGGTATTTCAATATAAACCGTGGTTTTAAACACGGGAGACGGATTGTTAAACATTCATTTATTCCCCAATCCATGCAATTTTACAAATTCATCAAATTCATCCTGACCATTTTTCTTTAGATGATGTTTCTTTTGATTTTTTATGTAATGGTAAACGATATCTAACTGAGATTCACTGACTGAAAAAGCCGCATAGCCAGTTTGCCAGGCAAATTTTTCAAGGATAAGTTCTTCTCTATTTATAAAATGAGAAGAACTTCCTTTTATTTGCTTTACAATGTCTGAGATTGTTTTTTGTGGATTTTGTAAAAATAAAACATGCCCATGGTCTGGCATTCCATTTATGATTCTAACAGGGCAACCTAGATGAATTAACTCTTCATGAATAAAATCGTACAATTTTTTGTCAATTGAATAATCAATTAATTCTTGACGATTTTTTGTTGCCCAAATTACATGAATCCATAATTTGGTAAAAGACTGTGACATAAATAAATTAGCATAAATTTTTTGCTAATTTACAATTTTATACAATTTATCTGACAAACGAATGCGAAATGGAATCTCAAAAGTAACTTTATCTCCAATTTTAGCAGTCGTAGTTTCTGCTCCGTCAACGATCATTTTTTCTAAAACCAATTCCTGATTACCTGTAGTAGGTCCGGAAATTAAGATTTTATCGCCAATGTTTAGTTCCTGATTTTCGATAGTAAATTGTGCAACTTGCGCTTTTACATAATAATGTTCGGCTTTGCCAAGAAGTACTTTTTTGATTTTGATTTTTTGACGAATATCAGCCGGCTTTTCGGATGAAGCCAAGGCAGTATTTGGTAACTCGCCTGAATGTTTGAATTTTAGGTTCTCAGATTTTCCTTTTCTAAAAACTTTGTTTCCAACCTGTTTTCCGGTTCTCAAACGAACCTGATCTACCAAAGGCATATGAATAATCTCCAGACATTCTGTAGAACAGCAGTTTTCCATTGCCGTTTTACATTCATCACATTGAATGAACAATAAATGGCATCCGTCGTTTTCGCAATTGGTATGATTATCACAAGGTTTTCCACATTGGTGGCATTGTGAGATAATATCATCGGTAATTCTTTCGCCAAGACGATTATCGAATACAAAGTTTTTTCCGATGAATTTGCTTTCTAAACCTTCGGCTTCAATTTGTTTGGCGTAATTAATAATTCCACCTTCTAATTGATATACATTTTTAAATCCCTGATGTTTAAAATACGCACTTGCTTTTTCACAACGAATTCCGCCTGTACAATACATCACCAGATTTTTGTCTTCTTTATGATTTTGAAGCTGTTCGTTGATTATGGGTAAACTCTCTCTAAAAGTTTCAACATCCGGAGTAATAGCACCTTTAAAATGCCCCACTTCACTTTCATAGTGATTTCTAAAATCTACTACAATTGTGTTTGGATCATCAAGGATATCGTTGAATTCTTTGGCTTTAAGGTGAACGCCAATATCTGTAACATCAAAAGTTTCGTCGTTTAAACCGTCAGCAACGATTTTATCGCGAACTTTAATCGTAAGTTTTAAAAAGGAATGATCATCATGTTCTACGGCTTCATTCAATCGTATGCCTTTCATGAAATCATAAACTTCAAGAGTTGCTCTAAAAGCTTCCAAATTTTCTTCAGGAATACTCATTTGAGCATTTATTCCTTCATTGGCAACATAAATTCGGCCTAAAGCATCGAGCTTATTCCAGGCTAAAAATAAATCGTCGCGAAATTTTTTGGGATCTTGAATTTTGGCATACGCATAGAAAGACAACGTTAGTCGTTGTTTACCGGCATCATCGATCATGATGGCTCTTTCTTCTGCGCTCAAAGTGTTGTACAGTTGCATGCTATAAACAGTTTTAAGTTTAGAAATTATTTTTTGAGGTGCAAAAGTAGGGAAAAAGGTTTGAAGAAACAAAGGTTCTTAGTTACTAAGTTGCTAAGGTTCTAAGGTTTTGAGCGAACTTAGTAAAAACAAAAAAGCACTAAATTAATAGTGCTTTTTTTAAATCTTTGTACCTGTGTACCTTTGCCTCTTTGAACCTAAAATCTTAGAACCTTAGCAACTCAGTACCTCAGCATCTTAAAAATTAGCAATACTCGTTAAACGCATCTTGCAAATTCTCAGCGATCAATTCAGCTGGGCGACCTTCGATGTGGTGACGCTCTAACATGTGAACTAATTCTCCGTTTTTGAACAAAGCCATAGATGGCGAAGATGGAGGAAAAGGAAACATATGTTGTCTTGCAGCATCAACAGCTTCTTTATCTACACCTGCAAATACAGTAATTAAGTGATCTGGTTTTTTAGCTCCTTCTAAACTCATTTTTGCTCCCGGACGTGCGTTTCTTGCAGCACAACCACAAACAGAGTTTACAACAACTAAAGTGGTACCTTCAGCTTTGATAGCATTATCTACAGCGTCAGCACTATGTAAATCTTGAAAACCTGCAGCAGTAAGTTCAGCTTGCATTGGTTTTACCATTTCTTCTGGATACATATTTTTATCTTTTAAATTTTACTTTTGATCTTGCAAAGTTACAAAGATTACTCGCAACTAGTAAATTTGAAGTATAAAGTTTTGTTATAGTTCGATATGAGATTTAAATCAAACAAAATGATATAAATACATGCAACGCTTTTTCGATAATTCTACTATTAAAAAATCTAAATTGCCTCTTTTATCTTTTTATGGGTAAATTGATAATTGTGTTCTTTCAAATGGCTGTTTCTGCTTATTCTGTGTCGTGTAGTTAAAACAGTTGCTTTATTTTGTTCTGCAATTTCAATAGTCGAAAGGTAACTGGTCAAATATTTTTTAAGTATTTCTATATTGTCAACGTCGATAGAATAGATTGTTTTCTTCCCTTCATTTTTTATACTTACCAGATTTGCTTTTTTTAATTCCAGTAAATGCTTCGAAATTGTTGATTGTGCTAATGGAATCAGTTCAACAATTTCACCACAAGTTCTGTTGTTTCTTTTCCACAAAAGGGTCATAATTTGAATTCGCGTTGGATGGCCAAGTGCTTTGCAAATTTTTCCTATCGCCTTTGTTTCTATATCAAAATTTAAGTGTTTTGTAATTCCCATAAAATTTGCCAATTAAATTCATTATCGTAAATGAGCGATTAAGCTAGATTTACATTGTTTTCATCGGCAAAATTAGATGTTGAATGAGTCTTTAGTCGCCTGTAGAAGTTCTTAAAATAAAAGAATAGGGCATTTTTACAGAGGCAAAGAAATTGTACGCAGATTTGGAAGATTTAAGCAGATGCCCACAGATTCATTTAAAGTTATTCCATAAAAAATCCAAACAAATCTACTTAAATCTGCGTGAAACAAAATTTCTATCTAAATATTATTCGAAACAATGCTTTTAAAAATGGGAGCTTTGGACATTTTAAAATCACCTTGAAATCCTCTTTTAAGTTTGTTTCTTCATCCAAAAATTTAAAAATCAAAGCAGGATTTCCTTTTCTGAATAAAGAAGAAAAAATAGCACTTCCCAATTCGTTATGACGATACAAAATATCCAAAAGCAATAAATCATAAAACCAAAAGCGGTTTTTTTTATGAAAGGAAGACATTTTGAGATTTTTATCTTGAAGAAACGCTATTAATTGGGTTGATTTTTTATCAGAGTTTTTAAAAGTATAACCCGTACTTGCTTTTGTCCATCCGCCGGCCGTTCCAATATTCAGAACGCGTTTGGTATTTTTCTCCCAAAAAGGATAACATGTCATTGGAATACTTCCCTCCTCCTTTTCTAAAATTTCATATTGTTGAGCACCAAGCTTTTGTAGATAAACCTGAATTTCTTTTTCATATTCTTCTTTTGAAAGCAGATTCTCTGAAAACAAAGTATATTCAACCAAAGCTTCTGTTTTAGAAGTTGGCAAAACGTACATAAAACGGGTATTGCCTTTTTGCTCTACCGAAAAATCCATGAAAGTCGCTTGTTCCAGATTGAAGGTTTCAGCTTCAGTTTTCACAAACCAACCCACAAAATGCTGTTGCAAAACCGGATATTTACTTTGAGTTAAAGTAAGAACTTTAGTGTAAATGCTATTAAAGAGGTAATTACAAGTGTATCGGTTTTCTTCTGTTCCGATAAAAACGTGCGTTTCAAGTTCGTTGATATCGGTTACTTTTTCTTGTAAAAAAACAATATTGGATTGTTTCGAAAGTTTGTCAAAAACAAAATTATAAAAATCTAAACCTCGAATTTGATTGTATTGATAAGGCTTCAACGCCAAATCACGTTTAAAATTCTCATTGGCAAATAAAGCCAAATCCCATTTTTTTGAAATCACAGAATTCCAGACAGATTCTTCTTTTTCCCAAAAACACCAAGTTCTGTCATTGGTTTTCTTTTGATTTTCATCTAAAAGTAAAATAGACTTATCTGCAAAATTTCCGGACAAAACCATTTTATAAACGGTCATCAAAGCTGCTAAACCTGTTCCGGTAAAAATGTAATCGAAGTGTTTTATTTGTGAAGAATCCATTTTCAAAAATAAGAATTTTTATTCTTTCAATTTTTCTAAAAGCAGTTTAAAACTGGTAGAATTGAGATAATTATTGTATTGCAGAATGATTTCGTTTTTCTCATTCAAAACACATAAAACCGGATATACAATTTGGTCGTTGATGGTTCCTAATTGCAAAGCAAGTTCATGAACACCAACATTATTTCCTGTTGGCTGATATTTAAAAAGCTGGTTATTAAACTTAACTTCCTTTTTTTCTTCTGCATTAAAATCGATAAAGTAAAAATCTGAATTCAGTTTGTCAATAATTTCCTGATTTTTGAAAGTCGTATTTTTCATTCTTTGGCAAAACTGGCACCAATCGGTATGAATAAAAACGACAATTTTTCTCTTTTGAAGTTGTTGCAAACTATCAATTGCCTCAAAAGTTCTGCTTTGCAATTGGCAGAATCCTGTTGAAGTAATTCCGAAAAAGAAAATAATTAACGCTAGCTTTTTCATTTTGTTTTGCTTTTTGCCACTCCAGACTGCTATCGGGATTCGCAGATTAAAAGGATTTTGAAAGAAGAAATCTTTTTAATCTGTAAAATCTGTGGCATATCATTTTACCTCAAAGTATATCGCAATCCAAAAAAACCACGAATTGTCTGGTTTTGACCATAAACATAAGTTGTGTCAAAAGTTAAACCGTACGGATTATCGGGTGTAACCAGAACTTTCCCTGCCGAATCATATTGCACGTTTTTATCAAAAGGATCATTGGTTCTTGAAATCAAAAACGGATTATTTTGTTTTGGAGTAAAATTCAACAGATTCTTGATTCCGCCGTAAATCTCAAAATTCTTCCAGCCGGAATATGTAAACTGAATATTCTGAATACTATACCACGGAGAGTCTGGACTTCTCGGATCATATTCACTCAATAATGGCAACTTCATCGGACTGTAAACATTCCCGGTATAATCCAACAATAAATTTAAGGATTCTATTTTATATGAAATGCTCCAGGTTCCGGTAAAATTTTCCGTTAAAAAAGGTCTTTCAGAAATTCCGTTTTCAACATTTTTATTATCCAAAACCGTTGCGCCTAAAATCAGTTTTAATCCCATTGGAAAATTCACATCAACATTTGTGCTTATTCCCTGGCTTATGGCATAACCGTTGATGTTGTCGTAAATGATTTTGTTGGGGTCAGTTTCATAATCTGATATGATTTTATTACTAAATCGGGTATAGAAAGCTGTTGTTTCAATTCCGAGAAAAGTTCCGTTGGTAAAGTTTATCTTTTGAATATAATTCAAATTTGCATTGATGGATTGTTCCGGTTTCAAATCACTTTTTATCACAACATCTCTCGAACCCGTAAGTGCTGCATGATCTTCTGTAAATAAATTCACAACCCGAAATCCTGTTCCGGCATTGAATCTAAAAATGGTGTTGTCGCTTTTTTTCCATCGGTAAGCAAATCTCGGTGTAAAAATCGAACCGTGAATGGAGTTATAGTCGTAACGCATTCCCAGCAAAACCTGACTTTTTGGTGAAATGGTAATTTCATCCTGAACAAAAATTCCGGGCAGCCATGTACTTTCTGCTTCCTTTGTTGCCGTGGTATTATCGTCATAATATGAATATCGATTGGCGATTCCGGCAAGTAAATCATTTCGACCTATTTTTTTATCCCAGGTCAACTGCAAAAATCCAATTTTCTGATTCGCGATATAAGATGTTGTTCCATAACGACTGTCCTGATAATGGACATTTCCGGAAAACGAAAGCATCAGTTTTTCTTCAAAAGGCAATTGATAGCTTCCTATTAATTCTCCTCTTTTGGTATAAATGCTTTCACCGTACACTTCATCCCCGCCTCTATACTTTTTCTCCCAACGAACATCTCCGCCCCAACGATCTTCATACATTCCTCGTGCAGCGATCGTAAAAAGACGATTGTTATTTCTTCGAAAATTCCATTTATTAAAAACCGAAATTCGTTCAGAAAGCGTTACATCGGTAAAATTATCCTTGTCTTTATCGATCACCTGATCGTAATTGAAGTAATTGACGCCTATAAGAGAAGTTGCTTTTCCAACGTTAAACTTCGTTCCCAAATCAAGATTGCTTTCAAAATAAGTAGTGGTAAAATAATCCGCAGAAAACACCGGAGCAGTTGTTGGGTTTTTAGTAATAATATTAATCAAACCGCCAACAGCTTCGCTTCCGTACAATGACGAAGCGGGACCTTTTACAATTTCAATTCGTTCCACCAAAGAATTCGGAATTCCGGATAAACCATAAACCGTCGAAAGACTGCTTACAATAGGCATTCCATCAATCAAAACCAATGTATACGGACCTTCTAGTCCGTTAATGTGAATATCGCCTGTATTACAAACCCCGCAATTAAGCTGTGGCCGAACGCCATTAATATTTTGAAGCGCTTCATAAATACTAGCTGTTGGGTTTTTCTTGAAGAAAACCGGTGAATAAACCTCAACCGGAACGGCACTTTCTAATCGTTTCACCGCTTTTAAGGTTCCTGAAACAACAACCTCGTTTAGCTGATTTTGATTATCGGTTAATTCAAAATTGAATGTATTAATAGAATCTTTTGTGACTTCTATTTTCTTTTTTAAAGTTTGAAAACCTAAATAAGAAATCTGAATGTTATGATTTCCTATAGCAACATTTTCTAAAGAATAATATCCCAAACTATCTGTGACTGTTTTTTGGTTGGTTCCCTGTAAATATACACTTGCGGCTTGTATCTTTCTTCCTTCGCCAGATACAAAACCAGATACAGAAGTGGTTTCCTGAGCAAACGAGAGTTGTAAAGTAAACAAAATCAATATTAATATTGAGTTTTTCATTATTGGAAAATTAAATTTAGACAAAACTAAAAATTAAATTTGACAAATAACAACTCTAGCGCTAAAAACTTTCAAGTGATTTTAATTCAATGCATTGTGTGTGATTTTTGCCACAGATTAAAATGATTAACATTGATTTTTATTAAACATTGAATGTTTTTCACCATTAAGAGATTAAGAAAATTAAGCTTAGCTTCTTAATGAAACTTAATATCTTAATGGTTCAATTAAAAAAATCAATGTTAATATGTTTAACGTTAAGCGAATGATTCTTCGATAAGCTCTTTGTTGATGGAAGCTCCGGCGAAAGACCCCGAAGAAACTGCCATTGCCACAGATCGAGCCTGAATCACACAATCCCCACTTGCATATATGCCAGGAATATTGGTTTTCTGCATCATATCAACCTTTATTAAGCCTTGTTCTGTCAATTCGCATCCTAAAGTTTCCGGTAAAGAACAATGCTGTTCAAAAGGTGGTCTGTGATAAATGGCTTTTACCTCAATTTTTATTTGATTTTTGAAGACAACATTTTGAATATTCCCGTTTTCATGTTCAAATGAATGAACTTCATCTTCAATAATTTCAATTTGATGTTTCTTAAGAACCTTAGTTTGCTCGGCGGTTAAAGTTGATTTTCCGTTGGTTAATAATCTCAACTCTTTTGTCCAGTTTGAAATTAACTTCGCATATTCAAATCCCATTTCACCATTGGCAATAATAGCGGTTTTCTCTTTTTTTACTTCATAACCGTGACAATACGGACAATGCAAAACGGAAATTCCCCAGCAATCTGCAAACCCTTCTATTTCCGGAAGCAAATCTTTAACTCCGGTTGCAAATAGTATTTTTTTTGAAGCAAATGTTTTTCCATTTACCATTTTAATTTCAAAACCCTTTTCGGTTTTAATTGCATCTACGACAGTTCCGCTATAAAACTGAACTGTATTATAAAAGTCAACTTGTATTTTGGCTTTCGCCGAAATAACAGCAGGCTTTTCACCGTCGTGCGTAATAAAATTATGAGAATGCGGGGTTTGTCTGTTGCAAGGCAAACCACTGTCTATAACCAACACTTGTCGCAAAGAACGACCTAAACTCATAGCTGCTGAAAGTCCACTATAACTTCCACCAACAATAATTATTTCAAAATCTTTTTGCTGTATCATACTTTCTTAATTTAATGATTGCTAATTTTATGTGATCTATAATTTAAAAGATGCCCTAGTATCATTCCCGTACCTCCAATAAATATCAGGTCAAGATGAATGTCCAGAATTATTTCGCTCAAAACACTAACCCAGATTAATACCATTGAAATAATAAGGATAGTTGCCACCAACAGATTGGATTTTTTGATAATTTTGAAAACTGCAATCGAACCAATTACAGCAAAAAATAAATCAATAAAAGGATTGTGACTTAACCCCAATGGCAGAATGGTCAGGAGTGGAAAAACCAGGCAATGAACCAAACAAACAGTCGCGCTGGAAATTCCTAAAATATCGTAAAAGGATGTGGATGTTTTCTTCATTTCTTGTACATTTGCTTAATGCAATTTTGTTGCAAATATACACATTAAAATCAACTGCAACAATGTTGCGTTAAATATTTATTAATTCATATCACAATGAAAACAACACGTAACACCGCAGCAAAGACAGCCGTTTTAGAGGTTTTTGAGAAATCTAAAACTGCACTTTCTCATACAGAAATTCAAAAACAATTGAACGATATTTGTGATCGTGTTACGATTTACAGAATTTTGGATCGCTTAATGAATGATGATATTATTCATAAAATTTCTAATCTTGACGGTACGGTTAAGTATGCAAAATGCAACCATTCTCATCAGCGTGTACACATACATAATCATGCACATTTCAGCTGTGAAAACTGCCACGAGATTACTTGCCTTGAAAATGTTAAGCCGAGTTATATTATGCCGCATAATTATAAAGTTAAGGAGATAAATTTCACCTTATCAGGATTATGCCCAAATTGTTTAAATTCTAACATTTAAGATTTAGGCTTGCCTAAAAATATTGTTGTGCGAACACAATTTATCCCTATATTTGTTTAAACAACATTTTTTACAATGACCAAATCTTTAGAAGAAGTTCACCAATCGGTTGCTACAGAACATAAAAAAACAGGATTCAGAAAAATATTAGCATTTTTAGGCCCCGCCTATTTAGTAAGTGTGGGTTATATGGATCCCGGAAACTGGGCAACAGATATCGCTGGCGGAAGTCAGTTTGGATATTCTTTACTTTGGGTTTTGCTAATGAGTAACCTAATGGCTTTACTTTTGCAAAGTTTAAGTGCCAGACTGGGAATCGTAACACAACGTGATTTGGCACAGGCTTCGAGAGAAACCTATTCTAAATTCATCAATTATATTTTATACTTTCTTGCCGAAATTGCCATAGCCGCCTGCGACTTAGCAGAAGTTTTAGGAATGGCAATTGGAATCAATCTATTATTTGGTATTCCACTTATTGAAGGTGTACTGATTACCGTTTTAGATACTTTCATTTTATTATTCTTAATCAATAAAGGGATTCGAAAAATGGAAGCGTTTATTATCGCTTTAGTGGCCATTATTGGATTCTCTTTTATTTTTGAAATGATTTTTGCAGAACCGGAACTTGATAAGGTAATTATCGGATTGATCCCTTCGATTCCGAGTTCAGCTGCTTTATATATCGCTATCGGAATTATTGGTGCGACGGTAATGCCACATAACTTGTACCTTCACTCTTCATTGGTACAAACCAGAAAATTCGACCGAACTCCAGCCGGAATTAAACAGGCTTTGAAATACAATTTTATCGATTCTACGATTGCTTTAAATTTGGCTTTTTTCGTAAATGCGGCTATTTTAATTTTGGCAGCAGCCACATTTTATAAAAACGGAATGTTTGAGGTGGCCGAAATTCAGGATGCGCACGAATTTCTGGAACCGTTATTGGGGACGAAATGGGCTCCCATTTTATTTGCCGTTGCCTTAATTGCCGCAGGACAGAGTTCGACCATAACCGGAACTTTAGCCGGACAAATCGTAATGGAAGGTTATTTGAATTTACGAATTCAGCCTTGGGTGCGCCGAATCATAACGCGTTTAATTGCTATTGTTCCTGCCGTAATCGTGATTTTAATTTATGGCGAAAGCGTAACCGGAAAACTTTTAATCCTAAGTCAGGTTATTTTGAGTTTACAATTGGGGTTTGCGATTATTCCGCTGATACATTTTGTCAGCGATAAAACCAAAATGAAAGGGTTTCATATTTCCAAAATAACCCAAATTGCAGCCTGGATTATTGCTTCGATTATCGTAACGCTAAACGCAAAATTAGTTTATGACGAGATTACTTCATGGCTTGAAAGTTCAAATCACCCCATGTTTCTATGGTTTACGGTTGTTCCGCTTGCTTTTAGTTTTCTGGCTTTGTTGCTTTACATCGTATTCAAACCATTTATTGCCAGAATAAAATCGAATATCGAAAATCATTCACCTCATCATTTAAAACTGGAATATACGCCAAGAACCGTTTACAGCAAGAAAAACATCGCTATTTCAGTCGATTTCTCGAAAGCCGATGAAGCTGCACTAAACAGTGCGTTTGAACTGGGCGGAATCGAAGCGCAATACACCTTAATTCACATTGTTGAAACTGTTGGTGCATTAATGTACGGAGGTCATGTCGACGATCACGAAACAACAGTTGATGAAAAATTATTATTAGAATATAAAGATATGCTTTCGCAGAAAGGTTTCAGAATCGAAACTGAACTTGGCTTTGGAAAACCTAACACCGTGATCCCGAAGATTATCAATCAGGGAAATTTCGATATTCTGGTAATGGGAACCCACGGCCACACTGGCTTAAAAGATATTTTATTTGGCACAACGGTAGACAAATTGAGACATAAAATTTCTATACCTTTGTTGATTGTTAAATAAAGGTGCTGAGTTGCTAAGATGCTAAGGTTCTAAGTTTTTTATAAAGACTTTAAAAGGAACCTTAGCATCTTAGTATCTTAGAACCTTAGAACCTCAAAAAAATGACTTTTTCAGAAGAAAACTACCTTAAAGCAATATACCATCTTACAGCTTCACTAGAAACGGAAGTCAGCACAAATGCGATTGCCGAAATGATGGAGACGAAAGCTTCATCGGTTACGGATATGCTTAAAAAACTGTCTGAGAAAGATTTAGTGAATTATAAAAAGTACCAAGGTGTTTCTTTGACGGAGAACGGAAAGTTAGCCGCCAAAATGATTGTTAGAAAACATCGTTTATGGGAAGTGTTTTTAGTCGAAAAACTCAGCTTTTCCTGGGATGAGGTTCATGATATTGCTGAACAATTGGAACACATCAAATCTGAGCAATTGATTAACCGTTTGGATGACTTTTTAGGTAATCCAACGGAAGATCCGCATGGCGACCCTATTCCGGATGCAAATGGAAGAATTGTTAAGATTGAAAAACAGCTGCTTTCTGAATTGACCGAAAATCAGGTTGGTGTTTGCGTAGGCGTGAAAGATACTTCATCTGAATTCCTGAAATATCTGGACAAACAAGAAATTGCATTAGGTTCTAAAATTGAATTCTTGTCCAAAGAATCTTTCGATTTATCGGTGAAAATAAAAGTTGACGGTAGGGAATTATCAATTTCGAATAAGATTGCTTCGAATTTGTTTGTCAAGCTGGTTTAGGCTTTTTCGGTTACAAGAAAATCCAAATTAACGAATTTGCTTTCTAAATTTTGCATCAAATTATCTACTTTGTTCAAACTTAATACATTGATTGCAATTCGTTTTTTAGCGTTCGAATTTGTTTCAATATAAAGCATAAAATTACTTATTCCAAAACCCTTTATCTCACTAAAAATCAATTTACGGGTTTCAAATATATCCTTTGAAATTATAGCATCATTAGTGAAAATAACTTTTTTTCTAAAAGCATTTATTATTAAAAGAACCGCAAAAATGATCATGATAAAACTTAATACAGGAGTCAAATAAAACAAATAACCTGTCGATAAACTTTTGCCATATACTTGAAATGCCAATGAATCTGAAGGTAATGAAAGGAAAGGAACCATTAACAAACTCACAAATATGAGTATTAGTAAAATGGAAAAAACTACAATAAAAACTTTCAGCCTGTGTGACATTGTATAAACATTCATCTGAAAATAATTTAGCTATTAATTTTTCGGCAAAATTAGGAAGTTGTTTTACAATAAAAGAACGATAAAATTTTAATTCTCCTAAAATAAGACATATTTGTTCATCAGTATTTTTTATCGGTTTGAGAAACCCATTTCCCTGCAACATCTTCATTTTGTCTCAACAACAAATTTAACTGACCTACATGATGCTGAACATGTCTCATGTTGTATAAGATCATTTCAATTCTATTGTAGTTTTTCTTTTTGGTGATGAATCTTTCTTTTGAAGTTTCTTCGTTTAGTCCATCAATTAAAAAGAAGACTTTTTTACGGGAATAGTCCAGATATTCTAACAATTCTTGTTTCAAATAAATTCTTTCAGGTAATATTCCATTTGGATCTAATTCAGATAAACAAAAGGGTTTGGGCGGAGAAAATGTATCTGGTTCTGTAGACGAATAATAATCAATCCAAAAAAGGGTATGATAAGCAGAATAGCAAAAATCTTTTTTATCCCAAAAACTTTCCGGACAAACCAAAATTGAACTTTCGAGCATATCTAGTACGGCACCAAATTGTTTCCATAACATCGTTTTCAGTTCGTCCATAAATTTTAATTTTTAAACAATCCCTTTTTCGATCATTTCAAGCATTACCGGCGAAGCATTTTTAAAAGTTGGTTCTTGTTCGATGATACTTCCGGCGTTCTTTTTGTTTACTTTAAAAGTCACATCATTATCAGTTGTAAACAAAAGAGCTGTCAAAAACGGATTTTTGATGTAAGTTCCTAAAACCAATAAAGCTTCATCTAAAGTATGAATGCTTTCAATTTCTTCTGTTTTGTAACGAGTTGTCAATGAAATTGAATACGTATTATCTTCATTAAGAACTAATCTAAAATAGATGTTCTTAATTTCAGTATCGCCCATTGTTTTGGCTAAGGTTAATTTTGCAAAAGTGCCGCTTTGAATGCTTTCTTTTACACGCTCACAAAAAAGAGCAAATATAGGTTCGTACATTTTTTTAAGGTTCTAAGGTTCTGAGATGCTAAGTTTCTAAGTTTTAAATCTCTGTGCTATATTTAACCGCAAAGTTCGCCAGGATTTACGCAAAGTTTCGCAAAGCTTATAAATCTTTGGGAAACTTCGTGAAATCTTTGTGTATCTCTGTGGTATAACTCTATTTCCCGGTAAATTCTGCTTTACGTTTTTCTAGAAATGCAGTTGTTCCTTCTTTAAAATCCTGAGTTCCGAAACATTTTCCGAATGATTTGATTTCGGTATCAAAACCATTTTTACCGTCTGTATAATTGGCATTTATTGCTTTTATTGCTCTACTGATTGCAAACGGAGCATTTTTAATGATTTTTTGGGCGATTACGTTAGTAAATGTCAAAAGTTCTGCCTGAGGAACTACGTGATTTACCAAACCGTATTCTTTTGCTTCTTCTGCAGAAATCATTGCTGCGGTCATAATCATTTCCATTGCACGACCTTTACCTACTAATTGTGGTAAACGCTGTGTTCCTCCGTAACCCGGAATTAATCCTAAAGTCACCTCTGGCAATCCCATTTTTGCATTATCTGAAGCAACTCTAAAATGACAAGCCATTGCCAACTCTAATCCGCCGCCAAGTGCAAAACCATTTACGGCTGCAATTACAGGTTTCTTTAAACCTTCAATAAAATCAAATAATGTTTCTTGTCCTTCTGCCGCAAGTTGCGCGCCTTCGACAATAGTATAATTTGCAAATTCTGAAATATCAGCTCCGGCTACAAATGCCTTTTCTCCACTTCCTGTAAGTATAATAACACGAACATCATCATTTTTAGCCAATAATTTTACCGCTTTACTCAAATCACTAATTGTTGCTTTATTTAAGGCATTCAATTTTGTAGGTCGGTTAATGGTTACCGTTGCAATTCTTTCTTCAATAGAAATTAAAAGATTTTCGTAGTTCATGACAGTGGTTTTATGAGTTTGTGATAGGCAAGGAAACTCTAAAAGTGGTTCCTTTTCCGTAAGTTGATTCAAAGGTAATTGTTCCTTTGTAATTTTCGATGATGTTTTTGATAATTCCGAGTCCAAGTCCCATTCCGCTTGTTTTGGTGGTAAACTTTGGTTCGAAGATTCTACTGATATCTTGTTTCTGAATCCCAATTCCGTTATCTCTTACTGCGATTTCAACATTGTTGTTTCTTCTTTTCACTGTAACCAAAATTGATTTGTGAAACTGACTTTCCGGAATGGCCTGCGTTGCATTTTTAACCAAATTGGTAATAACGCGAATCAATTGTGTACGGTCCATTTTAGAGATAATTTCTTCTTCTTCACTTTCAAAAACAATATAATCTTCGTTGAAAATATCCAGTGAAAGTTCAACAACCTCAACCACATTCAAAGTTTCATTTTGTTGTGCCGGCATCGAAGCAAAATTTGAAAATGCCGAAGCCACCGCCGTCATGGTATCAATTTGCTGAATTAAGGTTTCAGAGTAATCGTTTAATTTCTGTTTTACATCTGGTGCTGTTGGATCAAACTTGCGTTGAAAACTCTGCACCGTTAAACGCATTGGCGTAAGCGGATTTTTAATTTCGTGTGCTACTTGTTTTGCCATTTCGCGCCAAGCTTCTTCACGTTCACTTTGAGCCAGTTTTATAGCACTGGTTTCCAATTTGTCAACCATTCCGTTATATGCCTTAATCAGGAAATTAACTTCTTTACTATTGGCTTCTAAAACAATTTTCTCGTTTTTCTGATCCAAATTGGTTTCTTCCAATCTGTCTGAAATTGTTTTTAATGATTTTGTGATATAAGTTGACAGGAAATACGCCAAAGCAAAAGCCACAATCAACATAAAGGAATACACCTGACTTAAACGAATCAGGAAAGTATTTAATTCGTTGTCATAATAACCATCATCTTCTAAATACGGAAGATTCAAAATTCCGAGAGGTTTAAATTTTTCGTCTTTAATTAAACTATATGAGGATCTGTTTTTGACTCCGTCAATGGTTTTAATGTCAACAAAACGTTTTTCGATAGAAGATCGAACCAGTTTCAATATATAGTCCGGAACCGGAGGCGCTACTTTATCAACAGCAAAAGATTCTTTTGAGGATTTCAGCAGTTTTCCGTCAAGACTGTAAATGTTGATTTCGATTTTGTGAATTTGGGCTAGTTCATGAATTTTATCTTTAAAAATCAAATCTAAATTAGCCGTTTTTAAAGGATAGGTTGTGGTTGCCAGAACGTAATTGATATGTTCTTTTACCGCATTTTCTTTTCGTTCTAAACGTTCCTGATGATATTCTTTAGCTTCATTTTTAAATTGAATAATCGAAATGGAAGCCAATAAAAAAGATGCAACAACAATCAATACAATCATCGACAGGAAAATCCTGGTACGTAATGAAAGCATTGACATTTTTAGGTTGTTCAGCATGTTTTGTTTCTTTTGTTTCAGGTTTGCTTCGCCAATTCGGCTCTGCCTCGTGTCAAGTTTCATGTTCCGTTGCGGGTGGCAACTTGAAACCTGAAACTTGAAACTAAAAAAACTATTTTTTCTCTCTTATTCTTTTATAAAAACGGAATCCCAGCATAATAATTATTGAGAATAAAAAGATTCCGATTACACCAAATATCCAGTTGATGGCACTTTTTAAAACTACTAAAAATACAACGGCAAATAGTATAATTGTAGCGCCTTCATTCCATAAACGCATAAAATTGTTAGTATATTTTACCTCATCGTTTTGAAGTTGTTTGAATATTTGATGACATTTTCCGTGATATAAATATAAAAGAAAAACGAAACATAATTTTACATGCATCCACGGCATTTTCATCCATACATGACCTGCATCTGTAAAGAACAGCATCCAAAAAGCAAAAATACTTGCCAAAACTGCCGATGGCCAAGTAATAATATACCACAAACGATAGGTCATTATTTTGTACTGTGCTTGTAAAATTTCCTTTTCAGGAGATGGCTTTTCGTTGGCTTCAATTTGGTAAACAAACAAACGCACAATATAAAACAAACCAGCGAACCAGGTTATTACAAATATAAGATGCAGTGATTTTAGATAATTATAATATTCCATGCTTTTTGTTTCAGGTTTCAAGCTTCAAGTTTTTTTAAAGTTGATTATGCTCAACAATCTTTACTCTTTACTCTTTCTTCTATTTTCTATTTAGCCCAATCATTAATCCAGTTACTTACAGTCTGGCACCATTCATCATCATCATTTAAACATGGAATCGCCAAGAATTCTTTTCCTCCGTTTGCTTCAAAATCTTCTTTAGCACGCATTGCGATTTCTTCCAGAGTTTCTAAACAATCTGAAACGAAAGCAGGCGTTACAACCGCTAAATTTTTGATCCCTTTTCCCGGCATTTTATCAATTTCAACATCAGTGTAGGGCTCTAACCATTTGTCTCCCGCTAAACGCGATTGAAAAGTCAGGCTGTATTTATCTGCCGGAAGTCCTAATAATTTCACGACTTGTCTTGTCGTTTCATAACATTGGTGGCGGTAACAAAAATCATGTGCCGGCGACGGTGTGTTACAACAAGATCCATCAATTTTACAATGTGATTTGGTTACATCTGTTTTGCGAATATGACGCTCCGGAATTCCGTGATAAGAGAATAATAAATGATCATAATCAAAACCAACTAAATGTTTCTGAATCGAATCGGCCAAATTCTTGATGTAATCCGGTTTGTTGTAAAACGCAGGAACATCCGTAAAAGTCATTTGTGGAAATTTCTTTTTACGAATTTCTTCGGCTTTTACTAAAATAGTCAAGGTCGAAGCCATTGCATATTGTGGATATAACGGAAAAAGCATTACTTCTGTAACTCCTTTATCATGCAATTCCTGAAGTCCTTTTTCGATCGTCATGCTTCCGTAGCGCATTGCCAAAGAAACCGGAACATTTACTAAAGGCTGTACTTTCTTTTGCATTCTTTCAGACAGCACTACTAAAGGAGAACCTTCCTCCCACCAGATTTTAGCATATGCATGTGCTGATTCTTCTGGTCTTTTTCTTAAAATAATACCACGAACTAAAAAGGCTCTTAACAAATACGGAACATCGATCACGTATTTATCCATTAAAAATTCGTCTAAGTACGGTTTTACATCTTTTGTAGTTGGACTTTCTGGAGATCCTAAGTTTACTAATAATACGCCTTTCATTTATTCTTTGCTTTAGGCTTTAAGCTCTAGGCTTTAAGCGTTTAATTTGTTTTTAAAAATTTCGTCAAAAGTAGAAATTGCTACTTTTTGGAAATATGATAATTATTACTTTTTATTTATTGTTGAATATCGAAAATTGATTTCTGGATATTGGCACACTGATTTAACGGGTTTAACAGGTTTTCGCAGATTTAAAATTCTTGC
Source organism: Flavobacterium sp. MEB061 (assembly GCF_000834715.1). Lineage (NCBI taxonomy): Bacteria > Pseudomonadati > Bacteroidota > Flavobacteriia > Flavobacteriales > Flavobacteriaceae > Flavobacterium > Flavobacterium sp. MEB061. Next base: position 126,773 of record NZ_JXQR01000009.1, read on the forward strand.
TAATTTGTGAATCCCGATAGCTATCGAGAGTGGCGGACAAAAACCTAAACATTCGTATTAATCGACATCAAATACTTTTTTGGAGTTGTCGCAAACTTTTTCTTGAATGCTGCTATAAAGTGACTTCCTGTGCTGTAACCGATTTTCAATCCCACTTCGTTTACGTTATATGATCCGCTGTCCAACAATTTTCGGGCAAAATCCATTTTGTAATCGAAAAGGAAACCATAAACCGTATCTCCGTAAATTTGTTTGAAACCCATTTTAAGTTTCTTCAAATTCAAACCAATTTCATCTGCCAACTCTTGCAATCCGGGCGGTTCAGCCATATTGGCGATGATAATTTCTTTTGCTTTTCGAATCTTCAAAACGTTGTCTTCATCAATTAAAAACGGACATTGTTCTGCGTTTGGATCTTCGGTTCTGTTAAAATACAAACTCAACAATTCGTATCCTTTTCCTTTATAATAAAGGTTTTTTATGGATGGATGAAGGTTGTAATGAAACAGCTGACTCAGCACAATAGCCATTGAAGGACTAATATTTCCTTCGTTATAATATTTTTTGTCCTTATTATCAGGACTTAAAAAAGTAATATAATCTGCTTCTGCAGAAAACAACGCGTGAAATTTCTTGATCGATACAATTACAGAAATGACCCATGAATTTGGAGCCAACTCCAAATTCAACGGTAATTCTTTTTGTGGATTGTATAAAAGCAGCGATTTTTCTTCCTTTAAATCTAAAGCGTAAGTGCCTTGATTAAACAAGAATTTAGCATTGCCTTTTATCCCGAAGTGAAACTGTATCAGACCACTACCAACTTCGTGCTGTCCAAAAAATGGTTCTGAACTATCGTTTTGAAAACGAATAAGCGTAAAGTCGTCTTCAATTTTTATAATTTCCTGAGAACTCATAGCGATATTTTTTTAAAACTAAAATCATAGTAAATTGGAAATGTTATTTAGAATCACTCTAAACAAATCATTTCTAACAACTTGATTTTGCTACAAAAATACTTCTTTTTGCATAAAAACAGACGTTTAGAAACAAAAAAACATGCAGCGATACAAAAAGTACTTTTAGCGTTACTTTTATAAACACTATAATGATAATTTTGTTGCACTTTTATGAAAGTAGATTTATGGAAAACAATAACGCACCGAAACACCTATATTTTTATTCAGTTGGTCTGAGTTATAAAAAAGCTGATGCTGAGGTTAGAGGTCAATTTAGTTTGGATGCAGTTGCAAAAACGCGTTTGCTGGAACAAGCTAAAACAGAGGGAATAGAAAGTTTAATTGTCACTTCGACTTGCAACAGAACCGAAATCTACGGTTTTGCCGAACACCCTTTTCAATTAATAAAACTTATTTGCGATAATAGTAACGGATCTGTGGATGCTTTCCAAAAAGTGGGATTCGTTTATAAGAATCAGGAAGCTATAAATCATTTGTTTCGCGTAGGAACTGGTTTAGACAGTCAGATTCTTGGCGATTTTGAAATTATATCTCAAATCAAAACGAGTTTTACGCATTCTAAATCAATGGGGTTAGCCAATACTTTTATGGAAAGATTGGTAAATGCCGTGATTCAGGCGAGCAAAAAAATCAAGAACGAAACAGAAATTAGTTCCGGAGCGACTTCGGTTTCTTTTGCATCGGTTCAATACATTATCAAAAATGTAGAGGACATTGGTAATAAAAACATTTTACTTTTCGGAACAGGAAAAATTGGAAGAAATACTTGTGAGAATCTGGTAAAACATACTAAAAACGAACACATTACTTTAATCAACAGAACGAAAGACAAAGCCGAGAAATTGGCCGGAAAACTAAATTTGATTGTTAAAGATTATTCAGAACTGCATTTAGAACTTCAAAAAGCTGATGTTGTAGTTGTCGCAACTGGCGCACAAAACCCAACAGTTGATAAAGCGATTTTAAATCTTAAAAAACCTTTATTGATTCTGGATTTATCGATTCCGAAAAACGTTCATGAAAATGTTGAGGAATTAGAAGGTGTAACTTTGATTCATATGGATTATTTGTCTCAATTGACAGATGAAACTTTGGAAAACAGAAAATTACATATTCCTGCTGCCGAAGCAATTATTGAAGAAATCAAAGAAGAATTTGTAACTTGGACAAAAGGACGAAAATTTGCTCCTACTATCAATGCTTTAAAAGAAAAACTGAATGCTATTAAAGTTTCGGAATTAGATTTTCAAAGTAGAAAAATTGCAGATTTTAATGAAGCCCAGGCTGAAATCATCAGCAACAGAATTATTCAAAAAATCACTACACATTTTGCCAATCATTTAAAAGACGACGACACCATGGTCGATGAAAGCATCGAATGGATCGAAAAAGTCTTTAAAATAAAAGCATCTTAAAACATAATTTTCCACCATATAAGTTATATAAGTTTTACGGCTAAAAATATTTTACCATTAAGATATTAAGAAAGTTAAGCTTTGTGGTTAAAAAATATGAAAGTGAATCATTAAATATTTAAGATAAATTAAGCTTTTTTACAAAGCAACCTTAATTAACTTAATATCTTAATGGTAAAAAAATAAAAAAAGTTCTATGACAAAAAAAGAGGTTACGCAGTTGGCTTATGAAATTACAGGTTTTGCTATTAAAGTGCATAAAGCATTAGGGCCTGGACTTTTAGAAAGCATTTATGAACAATGCCTCAAATATGAATTAGAACAAAATGGATATGACGTTAAACAACAATTAGTTGTAAAAATAGATTATTACGACCTTGAATTAGAGTCTGATCTAAGAATAGATTTATTAGTAAATGACTGTGTAGTTGTTGAATTAAAAGCAATAGAAAATCTTTTACCAATTCACGAAGCACAATTATTGACATACATGAAATTATTACAAAGACCTCAAGGGCTATTAATTAATTTCAACACTTTAAACATAACGAAATCAATGAAACCGCTTGTAAATGATCATTTTGCAAGATTAACAGATTAGCTTCATTAACTTAAAAAAATAAAGACAAAGCTTAATGAACTTAATATCTTAATGGTAAAAAAACAAAAAACCTTGGTTTTTAAAATAAAAAATGGCTGAAAAAACAATCAGAATTGGAACACGCGATAGCGAATTAGCACTTTGGCAAGCACATACTGTCGAGAAAAAATTAAATGATTTAGGTTATAAAACCTCAATTGTTGCGGTTAAATCTCAAGGTGATATTATTCTGGATAAACCTTTGTACGAACTTGGGATTACCGGAATTTTTACTAAAACTCTTGACATTGCTATGATTAACGGCGATTGTGACATTGCAGTTCATTCGATGAAAGATGTTCCAACGGCTTTACCAAAAGGAATTGTTCAGGCTGCTGTTTTAGAAAGAGCCAATGTCGTGGATATTTTAGTTCATAAAGGAAATCCTGATTTTGCAAATCCAAGTACCATTGCTACCGGAAGTTTGCGTCGTCAGGCACAATGGTTCAATAAATACCCAAATCATACTGTGGTTGATTTACGCGGAAATGTAAATACGCGTATGCAAAAACTACAAGACAATAATTGGGACGGAGCTGTTTTTGCCGCTGCAGGTTTGGAGCGCATCAACCTGAAACCAGAAAATTATATCAATTTAGATTGGATGATTCCCGCGCCGGCACAAGGAGCAATGCTGGTTGTGGCAATGGAAAATGACAATTATACACTTGATGCACTTTCGCAATTAAATGATATTGAAACTGAAATCTGTACTTATATTGAACGTCAGTTTTTAAGAACGCTGGAAGGCGGTTGTACCGCGCCAATTGGGGCTTTGGTTCGATATAATGAAGATGAGGACACTTTGCATTTTCAAGGAATTTTACTTTCTGTTGATGGAAAGCAAAAATTGGAAATCGAAAAAACCGTTGATATTTCAGAATGGAAAAAATTAGGTTTTCATTCGGCACAGGAAATTTTAAATAATGGCGGAGCCGAATTGATGGCATCTATTAAAGACTCTCTTAAAAAGTAATGGCAAAATCAATTCAGATATTATCCACAAAAAAGCTATCGGGCGAACAAAAACAAGCATTAATTAGTGCTAATTTTGAAGTTACGGATAGTGATTTTATTCAGACTCAAAATAAACCTTTCGAATTAAAAGACCTCAACGACAATTTGATTTTTACGAGTCAAAATGCGGTTCATAGTGTTTTATCAGATCCAAAATCAGAACAGCTAAAAAACAAAAACGTTTTTTGTGTTGGTTTAAAAACAAAAATCCTTTTATCTGAAAGTGGTTTTAATGTTGTCGCTTACACAGGTTATGCTTCAGATTTAGCTGAAATTATCACTTTGATTTATGGACGTGAAAGCTATACATTTTTTAGCGGGAATCTTCGTAGAGAAACATTACCTCAGGCTTTAAAAGAGGCTGATGTAAAATTCAATGAAATTCAGGTTTATGATACTTCATTAAATCCACAAAAAGTAAAAACAGCCGTTGATGCCATTTTATTTTTTAGTCCGTCTGGCGTTGAAAGTTATTTGAAAGAGAATACAATCAAAAAAGAAACCTGCTTTTGCATTGGAGAAACCACCTCAGAAGCTTTACATAAAATCACAAAAAACATCATCATTGCAGATCAGCCAACGGTTGAAGATGTAATTGAGGATGTAATTGAAGAATATAAATAAGATAACAAACAAACCCGACAGGTTTTAAAAACCTGTCGGGTTTAAAATATAGAAACTCATGTTAAAAAACGACCTATTTTTAAAAGCACTTAAAGGAGAAACTGTTCAACGTCCGCCAGTATGGATGATGCGTCAAGCCGGAAGATATTTACCGGAATTTATCGCTTTGCGTGATAAATATGATTTCTTTACCCGTTGTCAAACTCCTGAATTAGCAGCAGAAATCACAGTTCAGCCAATTCGCAGAATCGCTCCGGATGCTGCTATTTTATTCTCGGATATTTTGGTTGTTCCGCAAGCAATGGGAATTGAGGTATTGATGAAAGAAAATTTCGGTCCGTTTTTACCAAATCCAATTCGTTCGTTGGCTGATGTTCACCGTGTTTACGTTCCGGACATTCAGGAAAGTTTAGGTTATGTAATGGATGCCATTAAATTGACTAAAGAAATGCTGAACGACGAAGTGCCATTAATTGGTTTCGCTGGTTCGCCCTGGACAATTTTCTGCTATGCTGTTGAAGGAAAAGGCTCTAAAAGTTTTGATACTGCAAAAGGTTTCTGTTTCTCAAACCCGGCTGCAGCGCATACATTATTACAAAAAATTACAGATACAACCATTTTATATTTAAAAGAAAAAGTAAAAGCGGGAGTTGATGCCGTTCAGATTTTTGATTCTTGGGGAGGAATGCTTTCTCCGGTTGATTATCAGGAATTTTCATGGAAATACATCAACCAAATCGTTGAAGCTTTGGCTGATCATGCTCCGGTTATTGTTTTCGGAAAAGGGTGTTGGTTTGCTCTTGGCGAAATGGGTAAAAGCAGAGCTTCGGCACTTGGAGTAGACTGGACATGTTCGGCTAGAAATGCTCGTTATTTGTCTGGTGGAAACATTACTTTACAAGGAAATTTTGATCCGTCAAGATTGCTTTCTCCAATTCCGACAATTAAGAAAATGGTTCATGAAATGATCGACGAATTCGGAAAAGATAAATATGTAGTAAATTTAGGTCACGGAATTTTGCCAAATATTCCTGTAGATCACGCAAAAGCTTTTATTGACGCTGTTAAGGAATACGGAAATTAATATTCAGTTTTTCGATAACGTTTTGCTTTCCTGCAAGGTTTCCAAAACCTTGTAGGTATAATGAACATAGCGTAAATAAATTGCAAACCTACAAGGTTTTGGAAACCTTGCAGGAAGTGAAAAGAATACTAACAAATATGAAGTTGGAGGTTTTAGAGAAGGATTGTTATTATCACATTTATAATCGTGGGATTAATGGAATAAATATTTTTGAAAGTGATGACAATAAAATTTATTTCTTAAAGCAGATTTCAAAGTATCTGTCTGATAAGATTTCAGTTTTTGCTTATTGTCTAATGAATAATCATTTTCATTTAGTCATTCTATTAAACTATGAAGAGAAAGAAGTTACACAAGCCTTTTCAAACTTGTTTAACTCTTATGCAAAAGCTTTCAATAAACAGACAAACAGAACAGGAAGTTTATTCGAAAAGCATTTTAAAAGAATAAAATTAAACGACGAAAATTATTTAAGACATTTGATAATTTATGTTCATTTGAATCCTAAACATCATTTTGATCTTGATTTTAAGGATTTCAGATTTTCATCTTATCGCGCTTTTTTATCTGATAAAGAGACAAAAATAGAACGTGAAGAGGTTTTAAATTTATTTAGTGATATTGAAAATTTCATTTTTTGTCATAACCAAAAGAATGATTTTTTAAACGAAACTTATACTTTTGAATGATTCATTTCTCGTCCTGCAAGGTTTTCAAAACCTTGTAGGTCTAAGTTAGAGATAATCAAAATTTTTTTTTTAGTAGATAACGCAAATAATAAATACCTACAAGGTTTTGGAAACCTTGCAGGAAACTCAAACTGAATAAATATGCTCAACAAAGGTTTAAGAGACGAAGAAGCGATTAGAATTGACAATGTCCTGAAAACATTGCGCTCGCTTGACTTTGTACCTCAGCCTTTTACAAACGATTCAAAATTCGATATCGAAAATCAATTAAAAGAATTCGGTTTAAACATTCAAACTTTAATTGATTATCAAAATGAAGAATTAATAACATTATTAACTCGTTGCCATTTAGATTTCAATCAATTAGAACTATTTGCTGATTTTTTGATGGACTTTTCTAAAGTCGAAAACTACAACTTTGAAGATAAAGCTTTTGCTATTTATCAATATATTCAGCAGGAAAGCAAGGTTTTTTCTTTTGGAATAAATGCTAAAATCGCTTCGGCTAAAAACAAATAAACATGAGTTTTACAGATTGGAAAATAGAAACGATTAACAGCATTCTTCCGGAAGAGTTTTATAACCTTATCGAAAAGAATAAAAATCACATCGCTAAAACATTTCCGGTTACTTTAGAACACACTGCAGATTTAGAAAAAACCAAACAATTTATTTCTTTAAACCAGAATAAGGAAAACCACAAAGAAGGTTATTTTTTTTATCCCAGGGATATAAATACCAATGTTTTGATTGGCTATTTATGCATAAAAAGCATAGATAACCAAAAAGCAAAATGCGAATTGGGTTATTTTGTTGATGAAGATTATCAGGGAAAAGGAATTATCTCCAAATTGGTTTCAGAAACATTAGCTTTTTGTTTCAATACTCTAAAAATGAATAAGGTTTTTATCTGCACTTCAAAAATCAATACTGCAAGTCAGCAAATTGCCTTGAAACATCATTTTAAACAAGAAGGAATATTACGAGAAGAATTTAAAAGCAGCGACGGAACATTAGAAGATGTCGTTTATTTTGGATTGTTAAAATCAGAATACAATACTCATGAAAGATAAATTTTACGCATACATACAAAATCTACAAGACCAAATTTGTGCCGGATTAGAGGCTGTTGACAGAACTGCAAAGTTTCGTGAAGATCTTTGGAAACGCCCGGAAGGTGGTGGCGGAAGAACACGTGTAATTGAAAACGGAGCTGTTTTCGAAAAAGGCGGTGTAAACATTTCAGCCGTTCATGGAAAATTGCCTGAAGCGATGCAGAAAATGTTTGGCGTGGGCGAAGCTGATTTTTTTGCCTGCGGATTAAGTTTAGTTATTCATCCTAAAAACCCCATGGTTCCTACCGTGCACGCCAATTGGCGATATTTTGAAATGTATGATGAACATGGAAAAGTAATCGAACAATGGTTTGGCGGCGGACAGGATTTAACGCCTTATTATTTGTTTGAAGAAGATGCAACTCACTTTCATCAAACGTGTAAAACCGCTTGTGACAAACATAATGCTGAGTTTTATCCAAAATATAAAAAACAATGTGATGCTTATTTTTGGAATGTGCACAGAAACGAAGCCCGCGGAATTGGTGGTTTGTTCTTTGATTATTGCAAAGCAAATGAGCAAATGTCTATGGAAGACTGGTTCAATTTTGTTTCTGAAGTTGGGAATAGTTTCTTAGAGGCTTATGTTCCTATTGTTGAGAAAAGAAAAAATTTAGCATATACACCCGAAAACAGAAATTGGCAGGAAATTCGTCGTGGCCGTTATGTAGAGTTCAATTTGGTTCATGACAAAGGCACATTATTCGGTTTAAAAACCAACGGAAGAATTGAGAGTATTTTAATGAGTTTGCCTCCGCATGTACAATGGGTTTACGATCATCATGCTGAAGCGGGAAGTGAAGAAGAAAAACTGGTAAATGTATTGGAAAATCCGCGTGAGTGGATTTCATAATTTAACTAATATCCATTAACACAGAAACATATATTTAAATTGTAATTTAGAGATTCTCTTTCAAACAAATTTTGAGGCAAGGGAAACTAACATCAAATTAATCTAAAATTTAAAATATTATGGCAAAAATAAACCAGACACAGTTAGAACGTATGCATTCCGGTAAAGGATTTATTGCTGCATTAGATCAAAGTGGCGGAAGCACGCCAAAAGCATTATCGCAATATGGCGTTCAAGAAAGCGCTTATACAAATGATGAAGAAATGTACACACTTGTGCATGAAATGAGAACCCGCATTATTAAAAGTCCTGCTTTTGATAGCGAATATATCCTAGGTGCTATTTTATTTGAAAACACAATGGACCGTAAAATTGACGGACAATGGACCGCCGATTATTTATGGGAAAAGAAAAACATAGTTCCGTTCTTAAAAGTCGATAAAGGAGTTGCTGATCTTGCAAATGGTGTTCAATTGATGAAACCTATTTCAAATTTAGATGAATTATTAACTCGTGCTGTAGAAAGAAATGTTTTTGGCACTAAGATGCGTTCTCTTATAAAAGAAGCAAATGCCGTTGGAATTCGTGAAGTAGTCGAACAGCAATTTGCGGTTGGTAAACAAATCTTCGAAAAAGGACTTGTACCAATCATTGAACCTGAAGTTGATATTTATAGTGCTGATAAAGAAAAATCAGAAGAAATTCTAAAAGAAGAAATCAAAAAACAACTTGATTTATTAGATAAAGATGTAAAAGTAATGTTGAAATTGTCTATTCCAACTGTAGATGACTTTTATAGTGAATTGATGTCTGACCCACATGTTGTGCGTGTTGTAGCTTTGTCTGGCGGATATGCTCAGGAAGAAGCCAACCAAAAATTAGCGCAAAACCACGGATTGATTGCAAGTTTTTCCCGCGCATTGTCTGAAGGGCTTTCTGCTGGTCAGTCTGATCATGATTTTAATAATATGCTTGGTAAAACAATTAAAGAAATTTACGCTGCTTCTATTACATAAAAAGTTACAATATAAAATAGGCTTGTAGATTTAGAAGTAGTATCTCAATCTAAAATCTACAGTCTAAAATCTAAAATTTAAAATATTATGTTCCCATTACAAAGAAACCGCCGTTTAAGAACAAATGAATCAATTCGTTCATTAGTTCGCGAAACTAGTTTAAGTCCGCAGGATTTTATGCTTCCGATGTTTGTTGCTGAAGGAAAAGATGTAAAAGTTGCTATTCCCTCAATGCCTGGCATTTATCGTCATTCTCTGGATAATACGATTAAAGAAGTAAAGGAAGCTTGGGATTTAGGCATTAAAGCGGTTAATATTTACGTAAAAGTAAGCGAAAATCTTAAAGATAATAAAGGTGTTGAAGCGTGGAATAAGGATGGTTTAATGCAACAAACCATTCGTGCTATAAAAGATGCTGTTCCAGAGATGATTGTTATGCCAGATGTGGCTCTTGATCCTTATTCAATTTATGGTCATGACGGAATTATAGAAAACGGTCAATTAGTAAACGATGCCACTGTTGATGCATTAACCCGAATGAGTTTAAGCCACGCTGAAGCCGGAGCCGATTTTGTAGCACCAAGCGACATGATGGATGGACGCGTTTTGGCGATTAGAAAAGCATTGGAAGAAAACGGACATCACAATGTGGGAATCATGAGTTACAGTGCAAAATATGCTTCGGCATTTTATGGTCCTTTTCGTGATGCTTTGGATTCTGCTCCGGTAGATTCTCAAAATATTCCTAAGGATAAAAAAACATACCAAATGGATTATGCCAATCGAATTGAAGGAATTCGTGAAGCTTTATTAGACGTTGAAGAAGGTGCTGATATTGTAATGGTAAAACCCGGAATCGCTTATTTGGATATTGTTCGAGAGGTAAAAAATGCCGTTCATGTACCGGTTGCAGTTTACCAGGTATCTGGTGAGTACGCTATGGTAAAGGCCGCAGCAGAAAGAGGATGGCTTGATCATGACAAAATTATGATAGAGCAACTTTATTGCATTAAGCGTGCGGGAGCAAGTATTATATCAACTTATTTTGCAAAAGAAGCTGCAGTAATTTTAAATAAATAATAATGAAGAAAGAAGTATTATTCTTATCTGCTGTATTAGCTTTAGCATCCTGCAAAAAAGAAGTAACCGAAAATGCCGATCAAAATTCAACAGAATCTTATTCTGAAGGAGAATCGGCGAAAGCCAAAACACCTGAAGCTTTAGGAAAAGAAATTTTTGAAGGAAAAGGAAATTGTACTGCCTGCCATCAGGTTGATCAAAAAATAATTGGCCCTAGTATTCAGGAAATTGCCAAAATGTACAAGGATAAAAATGCAGATATTATTACGTTCCTAAAAGGAAACGCAGAACCAATTGTAGATCCAAGTCAATTTGATGTAATGAAAACCAATTTTCCGGTTACAAAAGCAATGTCTGAAGAAGAACTAAAAGCTATTGAAACTTATATTTACAGTAATCTTAAGTAAATCAAATTTATAAATACAAGAAGGGCGCTAATTAAAGCGCCCTTTTTTATAATATCATCTTACCAGATTTTAACTCGTTTTTCTGGTTCAATATACATTTTATCTCCTTTTTTGATTCCGAATGCCTGATAAAAAACATCCACATTCTGAATAGGAACAATTGCTCTGTACATTCCCGGCGAATGCGGATCTGTTTTTACCTGATTCTTAATAGCTTCGTCTCTTGATTTTGTTCTCCAAACCGTAGCCCATGAAATAAAGAAGCGCTGTTCCGGAGTAAAACCGTCAATTAAACCCGGGTTTCCATTTTCTTTCAGGTACAATTGCAAACCATCATAAGCAGCATTCACTCCTCCCAAATCACCAATGTTTTCGCCTAACGTAAATTTACCATCAACATGAATTCCCGGTAACGGTTCCAAGGCACTGTATTGATTAGCAAGAGCCGTTCCTAATTCTGTAAATTGTTTTAAATCATCAGCCGTCCACCAGTCAACAAGATTTCCATCTGCGTTGTAACGCGCACCAGAATCATCAAACCCATGTGAGATTTCATGTCCGATAACAGCACCAATTCCACCATAATTTACTGCTTCATCAGCCTGGTAATTATAGAATGGAGGTTGTAAAATAGCTGCAGGAAACACAATCTCGTTGTATGATGGATTGTAATACGCATTTACAGTTTGTGGCGACATTCCCCACTCCGTTTTATCAACCGGTTTTCCTAATTTAGCAACACTTTCCTGATAACTCCATTTTGATGCATTTTTTATATTATCAAAATAGGTTCCTCCTTCACTAACATTTTTTATTTCTAATGCCGAATAGTCTTTCCATTTATCAGGATAACCAATCTTAATCGTGATTTTATTTAATTTTTGAATCGCTTTTTCTTTGGTTTCTTTAGACATCCATGGCAAGGCGTTGATACGATTTTGATAAGCCAAAATCACATTCTGAATCATTTTTTGTGCTTTCTCTTTTGCTTCAGCAGGAAATAATTTCTCAACATACAGTTTTCCTAAAGCTTCACCGGTAGTCTGATTGATTACTTGTAACGCCAGTTCTTCTCTCGGACGTTGCTTTAATGCTCCTGTCAATGTTTTTCCGTAGAAATCAAAATTTGCATTTTCAATTTCTGTCGTTAAAGTTGATGTAGATTTATTTAATGCACACCATTTTAAATATTCTTTCCAGTCTGCTACTTTTTTTTCTGTGAAAGTTTTTTCCAAGGCCGCCATATAACGTGGCTGCTGCACATTTACTGTATCGAGTTTTGCCATTCCAATTCCGGCAAAATATTTATCCCATTGAATCGAAGGTGTCGTTTTCTTTAAATCAGCAATAGCAGTTGGGTTGTATTGTTTTCTGCGGTCTCTGCGCTCCACACGATCTAGTCTTGGAGCAGACATTTCAGTTTCAAGAGCCAAAATTTGTTTTGCACTTTCTTTGGCCTTTGCAGGAGATTCTCCAATAAACTGCATCATTCGGGCAATATGAAGTTCATATTTTTCACGTTTTTCTTTAGAGTCTTTATCATCAGAATTGTAATAATCCTTATCTGATAATCCCAAACGTCCCGGACTAATATTTACAGCGTAAACATTACTGTTTTTTGCATTTGCTCCAATGTAAATACTAAAGAAACCAATTCCTCCCTGAGGTTCCATTTCAATTAAGAAATTTTGCAGATCTGCAACGTTTTTAATAGCGTCAATTTTTTTTAAATAAGGCTGAAGCAGCGTAACTCCTCTTTTATTTCTGCCAACTGTATCAAGAATTGTATTATATAACGCAACCGCTTTTCCCTGATCTGTATTCGATTTGTATTTAGGATCTTTGGAAGCTTCTTTTAAAATAGCCAATGAATTATCATCTGTTCGTTGACGCAATTCATTAAAACTCCCCCAGGAAGTTCGATCACTCGGTATTTCGGTTTTATCTAACCAGGTTCCGTTTACGTAACGAAAAAAATCTTCTCCCGGACTAATTTTAGTATTCATGTATGAAACATTAATTCCGGGTTCTGTGGTATTTGCCTTTTGAGCCTTAACTGCTGTTAATGATAACATTGCTGAAAAAGCACAAAATAATGGTTTGCTAAGTTGTTTATTCATTTTTGCTTATGTTTTAAGTCTATCTACAAACATATTGCTATTATTTCAAACTTTATGTTAAAATTACGCGATAATCTGTCGTAAGTTTTTTAATGCAAATAATTCATCTGTTTAAGCAAATAAATTCATGAATAAATCTTTTCAATTTGAGGTGTAATTGAAATTGTTTTTGGAATATTTGCCTGAAGAATTAATCAAAATGAAAGCAAAAATTCAAAATGCATTTTCGGGAAAAATTGAAGCAATCGGACTTCCCATTCTGGCGGTATGCTGGGTAAGTTTCTTTTGGGGAACAACTTGGCTTGCCTCAAAAGAAGGAGTAAAACATATGCCGGGTTTGCAGCTTGCTACTATTCGTCAGTTTTTAGGTGGGATTTTATACATCGTTTATTTTATCCTGAAAAAAGAACCATGGCCAAAAGGCAAACAATGGCGCACCATTCTGGTTTTGGCAATTTTGAATTTTGCTTTAAGCAATGGCTTAAGTACCTGGGGTGTAAAATATATAAGCAGCGGATTAGGCGCCATCATAAGCGCGATATTTCCAATCTGGATTATTATGATTAACTTTTTTCATGGAGAAAGAATTGCAAAATTGGCCATAACGGGAATTTTAATATGCTTTGGCGGAATTTGTATTATTTTCATCGACCATCTTGGAGACTTCTTTAAGGCAGATTTTCAATTCGGGATTATCTTAACTATCGTTTCGACAATAACATGGGCTTTCGGGATTTTACATACTAAGAAAAAAGCCGCAAGTTTTAATCCGTATTTTAGTTTGGGGTTGCAAATGTTTATTTCGAGTATTATACTTTTAGTTATTACAGAAGCTTCGGGAACTAATATTCCTTTGAGTGAAATTCCATCAGAATCCTGGTTTTCTATTGGCTACTTAGTTGTTATTGGTTCGGTTCTAACTTTTATTGCTTTTATCTATTCGCTGCAGCATCTTCCAACAGAAATTAGCAGTATTTATGTTTACATCAATCCAATTGTGGCGATGGTTTTGGGCGCTATTATTTTCGGCGAAAGCCTAACTTCTGCCATTGCTGTAGGCGTTGTTGTTACTTTGATTGGACTGTATCTTGTAAATAAATCTATCAGAAAAACTAAAGTAAAATGAATCGCCACGAATTCACGAATTAAATTTATAATCTAAAATAGTATTTGTGAATTCGTGGCCAACTACACAGTTGTTAAAAAGAGTTATAATTACAGCTTTTAAAAAGTGCTTTTTGTATTTTTGCGGCAAATTATTTTTATGAAATCGTTTCTTTATAAATACCGCAAATTCTTTATTGTTCTAATTCTTTTTTCGGTTGTCACTATATCCCTATTTTATTCGGCTTTAAAGCCACAAAAAACTTTACCAATTTACAATCCGGCCGATGTAAACCCAGAATTGGTTGATAGCACTGTTCAGTACAAAAGCAAATATCATACAATTGCTGATTTTTCTTTTGTGAATCAAAACGGCGACACGATTACTCAGAAAAATTACGAGGGAAAAATTTATGTTGCTGATTTCTTCTTTACAACCTGCGGATCTATTTGTCCAAAAATGACAACCAATCTTGAAGAAGTTCAAAAAGCGGTTTTGAATAATCCGAAGGTAATGTTATTGTCCCATACCGTTTTCCCGGAAGTTGACAGTATTCCGGTTTTAAAAGAATATGCTATAAAGCATCATGTTGTAGACAGTAAGTGGAATTTGGTTACCGGCGATAAAAAAGATATTTATACGATGGCACGAAAATCGTATCTAGCTGTAAAATTGGGCAGACCAGATCAACTTTATGATATGGTGCATACTGAGAATTTTGTTCTGGTAGATCAAAAACGTCGTGTTCGCGGATTTTATGACGGAACAAACAAAGAAGAAATGAAACGTCTTTTGGAAGACATTGATTTCTTGTCTAAAGAGTAAAATCCCTTATTTTTAGAAAGATTTAGCATATTCAAAAGTGTTAAATGCCTTGCAATAAAGAATTATTGTCTACTTTTGTAATCTAAATTCAATCTAAATAAGCTTGCAAAATACAATACATACTCTGAAAAAAGGCGAGAAAGCCATTATCAAAGATTTTGATATCGATCTTATTCCTCTAAAATTATTAGAAATGGGTTGTTTGCCGGGCAACTTAGTCGAATTACTTCAAATTGCTCCTTTTGGAGATCCTTTATATCTTGACATTAATGGTTCGCATGTTGCGATTCGTGTTGAAACTGCTCGTGAAATTGAAGTTGAACTTATCAAAACCAATTTATAATGAGCATTCAAAATATTAATGTTGCCCTTATCGGAAATCCCAACACGGGAAAAACTTCTGTTTTCAATCAGCTTACCGGTTTAAATCAACAAGTTGGAAATTATCCCGGAATTACGGTTGAGAAAAAAATTGGTTTCTGTAAATTACCTCACAACATAAAAGCTAATATTCTGGATTTGCCCGGAACGTATAGTTTGAATGCCAGTTCAATGGATGAAAGTGTTGTAATTGAACTTTTGCTAAACAAAAACGATAAATTATATCCGGATGTAGCGGTTGTGGTGACAGATGTTGAAAATCTGAAACGAAATTTACTGATTTACACTCAAATTAAAGACCTTGAAATTCCAACGATTTTAGTCATTAATATGTCTGATCGTATGGAAAGAAAAGGAATTACTTTAGATATTCCGTATCTGGAAGAAAAACTAAAAACCAAAATTGCTCTTGTAAGTTCGCGCAAAGGTTTGGGAATTGACAATTTAAAAGAATTAATTGTTTCCTATAAAACCATTCCGCACGAAGCTTGTTTAAATGCATCGGTTATTGATCCTGAGTATTTTCAAAAATTACAGCATGCTTTTCCGAATCAGCTTATTTACAAATTATGGCTGGTTATTACGCAGGATGTCAACTTTTCGAATTTAGACAGAAATGAAATTCGAAGCACTTTTACCAAATCTAATTCTGAGTTAAAACGTTTACAGCAAAAAGAAACCATCAAAAGATATCAGTTCATCAATGATGTTTTAAAAGAAGGTTTAAAAGTCGATGCTTCGATGGCAAAAGACTTTAGAGCAAAACTGGATCGTGTACTAACCCATAAATTTTGGGGTTATTTTATTTTCCTTGCTATTTTATTTATCATATTCCAATCTATTTTTAGCTGGTCAACAATTCCCATGGATTTTATCGACAGCACTTTTGCTTCATTGAGCAGTTGGGTTGCCGCAGAATTACCAAGCGGAATTTTAACCGATTTACTTTCGCAGGGAATTATTCCGGGAATTGGCGGTGTTATTATTTTCATTCCGCAAATTGCGTTTTTGTTTCTGTTTATTTCAATTTTGGAAGAAAGCGGATACATGAGCCGCGTGGTTTTCCTGATGGATAAGATCATGCGTAAATTTGGACTATCGGGAAAAAGTGTTGTTCCGTTAATTTCAGGAACTGCATGTGCGATTCCGGCAATTATGGCTACCCGAAATATTGAAAACTGGAAAGAACGCCTTATTACGATCTTAGTAACGCCATTCACTACTTGCTCTGCGAGATTACCTGTTTACGCAATTATAATTTCACTTGTAATTCCGAATGAACGTGTTTTGGGAATTTTGAATATGCAGGGATTATCGTTGATGTTATTGTACTTACTTGGATTTGGAACAGCAATTCTATCGGCCTATATTTTAAATAAAATTTTAAAACTGGATAATAAAACATATTTCGTTGTCGAAATGCCGAGCTATAAAATGCCTCTTTTCAAGAACGTTGGAATTAATGTTGTCGAAAAAACCAAAGCCTTTATTGTTGGTGCGGGTAAAATCATTCTTGCGATATCTGTTATTTTATGGTTTTTGGCTTCATACGGTCCCGGAAAAGATTTTAACGAGGCTGAAACTATCGTAAAAGAAAGGTTTGTAAATAAGCCTTTGAATGAAGTTGAATTCGAAAACGAAGTTGCTTCTCAAAAATTAGAGAATTCTTATATCGGAATTATGGGTAAAGCGATCGAACCGGCAATTTCTCCTTTGGGTTACGATTGGAAAATCGGAATTGCAATTATCAGTTCGTTTGCGGCACGTGAAGTATTTGTGGGAACATTGGCTACGATTTATAGTGTTGGAGACAGTGATAATGAAACCACTATAAAAAGCAAAATGCAAAAAGAAGTCAATCCTCAAACAGGAGAAAAGATATTCAATTTTGCTTCCGGAATTTCATTATTGCTCTTTTACGCTTTTGCTATGCAATGTGCCAGTACGCTTGCTGTTACAAAAAAGGAAACCAATTCATGGAAATGGCCTGCAATGCAGCTTGTTTTAATGAGTGGTCTGGCTTATTTTGTGGCGCTTTTGGCGTATCAACTTTTAAAATAAACAGCCATGATACAGGAAATTATCGCTTTTGTAATATTATTTATTGCCATTGCTTTCTTAGTCAAAAAGTTCTTTTGGAAATCTAAAAAGAAAAAAGATTGTGGTGACGGAAACTGTGGCTGCTCTTAGAAAAAGGTTCTAAGCTGCTAAGCACTAAGTTTCTAAGCTTTAAAATTACAGCTAAATTGTTTCAACAGGTAGAAAATTGTTACCAAAAAATTTAAAATATGCCAAACTTTATTTATTCTATGTTTTTCATATTCTTAAATCTGTCTTTATTTTTAATTCTTTCTAATAAAATTCTTGTCAATCGATTTAATAACTTAATTATTGCAACAATTTTTATAGTTATCTATTTAACACATCAATTATTATTTTTTAAATCTCAGATAAATCCATCAGATTTCCGAAAAATATGCACTTTTAGTATTATTCTAATATTCTGGTTTTACTTAAATAAGTATATATTAGAAAAAATGGAGGCAAAGATAAACTCCCTAAATTTTTTTAATAAATATATATATTCTTTTGTACAAAAAGGATTTTTAATTTATCTCCTTTTTATAATGACAACAATAATTCAAGTAGATTGGGTCTCACGTATACACTAAGATTTTAAAAAAGCAATTTCGCAGAGATCCGCAAAAAACACAAAGCTTCACAAAGATTTAAATTTCTTTGTGAAGCTTTGTGTTTTCTTAGTGTGTCTTTGTGAAAAAAATCACGAAAACACACTTGTCTTTTATTGACACTATTAAACCTTTAATTCCCTTTTTATCAATTCTTTATATTTTAATTTTGATTCATTAATTCAAATTTTAAAGAAATGACAGATTTTGATAAAAGTGAGATTATTAGAGACAATAGAGTTACACGCTTATTGTGGTTTTCAATAGGGTTTATTTGTGCAGTTGCGGTTTCGTATTTTATTCTGAAACATAAATAACAACTAAAACTCAATACTGGGATTGAATACTAAAAATTACTTCACTCCTTCCCACTCCGCATAAAATTGTGCCAGGAAAGATTCCATAAAACGATGTCTTTCGGCGGCAATTTGTTTTCCGGTTTCGGTATTCATTTTACCAGATAATAACAAAAGCTTTTCGTAGAAATGATTTATAGTTGGAGCATTATTCTTTTTGTACTCCTCTTTGGTCATATTGGTTACTGGCGCAATTTCAGGGTCATATAAAGTTCTGTTCTTAAATCCTCCGTAATTGAAAGCTCTTGCAACACCAATTGCCCCAATTGCATCTAAACGATCTGCATCCTGAACAATATCTAATTCTATCGAAGAAAATTTCTTTTCGAAATTTCCGCCTTTATACGAGATATTTTCAATGATGTTTACCACATGCTGGATAATCTCTTCAGATACATTTTCAGATTCAAGAAACAAACGTGCCGTTCTGGGTCCGATGGTTTCATCTCCATTGTGAAATTTACTATCTGCAATGTCATGAAGTAAAGCTCCTAATTGAACTACCACTAAATCACAATCTGTACCTTTTGCAATTAAAAGTGCATTTTTATAAACGCGTTCGATATGAAACCAGTCGTGACCTCCTTCGGCATCATTTAGTTTTTCTTTTACGAATGCAATTGTTTTGTTTATTAGATCTGGGTTATTCATAGTTGTTTTTGTATTGTGGATGGCATGCGGATGACGCTGATTTAAGCGGATTATCGCTGATTTATTCTAATTATATTTTTTAAATAAAAAATGTTGATTGTCAAAGCTTTCACACTTCAACAATCAACAATATTTTTAATGTCAATATCAAAAATCAATTACAATATCAATTTTAATCTGAAATCAACAATCTAAAATCTAAAATTATAATCTTGCAGGTTCTACCCATTTAAATATGTGTGATTCCTGTGGAATTACTAATCTTTCTGAGATTCTTGCCATACGAGCCGGTAATTTCATTAAGTAATCACGTGCTTTTTCTGCTTCATCTGTTAAACCGGTCATTTTATCAATTTCCCACTTATCCATTAATTTCTGCATGATATCTACATAATCGCTTGCGGTATAAACCCCAATACGTTGTGCAGAATCAGAGAATTGTTCGAAAGCAGAACTTATCTTTTGACCTGATTCTCTTAAAAAGTGAGCCGGCATAACGATTTTTTGTTTCATCATGTATTGAAACGCCAACATCATTTCGCTAGGATCTACTGCAAAAATACGGGTTACAAATTCGCTATATGCATGATGATGACGCATTTCGTCGCCAGCAATCATTTTACACATTTTAGACAATTTATTATCACCAAACTTTTTAGCCATTTGAGCTACTCTATTGTGTGAAACGTAAGTTGCTAATTCCTGGAAACTAGTGTATACAAAGTTTTTGTAAGGGTCAGATCCAGTTCCAATATCAAAACCGTCGTTGATTAAATGCTGCGTTGTCATTTCGATTTCACGCATATTTACACGACCGGACAAATACAAGTATTTATTTAATAAATCACCATGGCGGTTTTCTTCTCCGGTCCATTGTCTAATCCATTTAGACCAACCGTTTCCACCGTTTTCCACTTGATTTATTCCCTCTACATCCATCAACCACGATTCGTATGTTGGCAAAGCTTCTTCTGTAATGGTATCACCCACAAGCGTAACCCAGAAATCATATGGCAATTCTTTGGCAATTTCACGTAATTCTCTAACCTCCTCAAAGAAATTATCTCCTTCAGAATTAGGCAGAAAATCTGACGGCTGCCAAATTTTTTCTACTGGAATTAAATACTGTTCAACGAAGCTATCCACGTTTTTTTCCAAAAACTGCATAACTTCTAATCTAATGTTTTTTATAGACATTACTAATTTAAGATTGGGATTTAAGTTTTAGTTTTTACTAAAAACGAAAATCTATTTATACTCATTTACTCCTTCTACTACTGCTTTTTCGGTCAAAGCCATTAACTCTGCAAAATCATAATCTTTTACAGCCAATGCTTTATGTACCGTAAAGGTAAGATGATTTCCTAAACCTACCGGGAAAAGACCATATTTTACCATTTTCCATGAATTATTAATACTCACCGGAACAATATATGCTGATGGTGCGTATTTACATAATATTTTTAACCCATTTTGGGCAAATTCTTTAGGTTTTCCGGTTTTACTTCGGGTACCTTCGGGAAATATTACTGCAGATCTTTTGTATTTTTCAATATATTCAGACAAGCCTTTGATTACAGGAATCGCTTGTTTAGGGTCTTTACGGTCGATTAGCACAGATCCTCCGTGGCGCAAATTATATGATACGCTCGGAATTCCTTTACCTAACTCCTTCTTACTTACAAATTTACAATGAAAACGTCTAAAATACCAAATCATTGTAATAATATCATACATACTTTGATGATTTGAAACAAAAATCAAAGGTACTCCGGTTGGAATTGTTTCTCTGTTTTCAATTTTATAAGTTGTTCCTACCAAATTGGTGCATCTTAAAAGCCAGAAATTTAAGTAATCAACGCTTTTTTTGTGCGCCTGATACCCAAAAACATTTAAGCAGAACCATTGTATTGGATGAAAGACCAATAAAACCGAACTGAATAACAAATAGTAAATTACGGATATGGGATACGAAATTATTTTTTGCATGCTTTAAAAATTAATGCCCAAAAGTAATAAATAAATTTTTAGCGGTATAAAAATTGAAAACAATAAACAACTCTAAGAAAATCAAATGCTGTAAAACATTAGCATAAAAAGAAAATAATGTAAATTTGACAGATAATTACTTATCCTTCTTGTTATGAAAAGTAAAATTGCGCGATATATTCTAAAACATCATAAAGAACAAAAAGATTTTAATGAAACAGAAATTTTAATTAAATCTGCTTCAAAGGGGTCAAGTTTTGCCATTAGGGAATCAAAAGCATTAGGGTTATCAATAAAATATATCTCTGGAAGAAAAATTATTGAAAAACTTCCCAATGGAGAAATCAAAGTTATTAGAGAAATTCAAGACAAACCTTTAATTGAAAAAGGATTAAAAAAAGGAATGGTTCTATGCAGAAAATAAAAAAAAGACTTCGCGTATTTGCCGGTCCTAACGGATCGGGAAAAAGCACTCTTTTTGAAGAGTTTTCAAGAAACTACAATGCCGGTCATTTTATTAACGCAGACTATCTTGAAAAAATCCTGGCAACAAAAGGATTAATAGACTTAGAGTCTTTTAATATAAGAGCTACAAACGAAGAATTAAATCACTTTTACTCAAAAGCTAGTTCAATTAGTCTTATTCAGAAATCTGAAGAAAAAGGTTTTAAAATAAATTTAGAGATAAAAGAGAACTTTATTGTTTCACATTCTAAAAACTCAAACAGTTACGAAGGATCTTTAATTTCTTCTTTCTTAAGAGATAAACTTATTGAAAACAATCAAAGTTTTTGTTTTGAAACAGTAATGAGTCATTCTTCAAAACTCAACGATATTAAAGACGCAAAAACTTTGGGATATACTACATATCTTTACTTTGTATGCATTGACGATCCGGAAGTAAATATTTCACGAGTTGAAAACAGAGTTAAAAAAGGAGGTCACGACGTTGATAAAGAAACAATTAAAAACAGATATTCCAGAACTCTCACCAATTTATTTCCTGCAATTGAAATCTCTGATAAAACCTACTTATTCGATAATTCAGGAGAAAAACTCACATTAATTGCAGAAATCTACAATGCTAAGTCGCTAAAACTTTATGTCGATGAGGTTGATTTTCCAAATTGGTTTAAAGAAAATGTATTAAATCATTTTGTTTAGTACTGACTATTGTACCTTTGCACAAAAAATTGCACATTTTTTCTGAATTAAATGAACTTTACTTACCCAAAAAACGAACGTTTAAAAAGCAAAACAACTATTGGATTACTGTTTTCTGAAGGAAAATCGGTTTCTAAATATCCGTTGCGTTTGGTTTACCGTCAAGCGGAAGCTGGTTCTGAAGAAAAAATTAAAATTGGAGTTTCGGTTTCTAAAAAATATTTTAAAAAAGCCGTGGATCGCAATTACTTCAAACGTGTTTTGAGAGAAACCTACCGACTGAACAAACATTTGCTTTGGGATAATCTGGAAGAGCCTTATTCTTTCATGTTTTTCTATCAGACAAAAGACCGTTTATCTTACGAAGAAATCAATACCAAAACAATTCAGTTGTTTGAGAAATTTCTCTTACAGATCAACAAAACTCCTGATTCTGAAACTAAAACTGAAATCTAGATCTCAAATAGCAACTTTATTTATCAATTTCGACTAAAAATTATAAAAAAATTGTAGTTTTAGCTCTTAATTGAAAATTTATGAGATATATTTTCTGCTTATTATTTTTTGTTACTCTCGCCAGCTGTAGTCCCGAAACTAAGAATGAAGTTGCTTCTGATCACATTTCTGCCATTACAGTTTCTGGTCCACTAGAACCAAAACCCGTAGGCGAACTTGTTATTCCTCAAAAAATAATTAAACAAGGTTATCTTAAATTTGAAACCAGCGATTTAGAGGAGACTTATAATCAGATTCAAAATGCGATTAAGAAAAATAAAGGAAATATTCAAAGTGATTCTCAGCAAAAGAATTACAACAACATAAGCAGAAATATTATAGTCCGTGTTCCAGGTCAAAATTTCGATGCATTTTTAAAAGCTATATCAAAAGGAGTTTCTTATTTTGATGAAAAAAACATCTCTTCTGAAAATGTCACAGCACAATACATTGACTTAAATTCAAGACTAAACACCAAACGAAAACTTGAAGCACGTTACTTAGAAATTTTAAAAAAAGCCAATAAAATAAGTGAGATCTTAGAAATTGAGCAAAAAATTTCGACCATTCGTGAAGAAATTGAAGCCAAAGAAGGACAGTTAAAATATTTGGAAAGCCGTGTTTCAGAAAGCACAATCTCAATTGATTTTTACAAAACAATAGCCCAAAAAGAAAGCATAAAAGTTTCATATGGGTCAAAAATCTGGAGTGCTATTAAAAGTGGATTTTACAGTTTGTCAGAATTTTTGATTTCAATAATTAGTATTTGGCCATTTATTATCCTATTCGTTGTTCTGGTTTATTTTATCAGAAAACGATTTAAAAGAAAAAAAGCATAAATCATGTATCCTTATCTTAAAAAGAAGTTCGTTATACCAGCCGTTGCCGCAGGATTTTTATTTATTGGAACCAGTTTCAAAGACGATTTTTTTGAAATAGCCAAACAAATAGAAATTTTCACCACTTTATTTAAAGCCGTAAATACCAATTATGTAGACGAGACTAATCCGGGTGATTTAATGGACAAAGCCATTAAAAGCATGTTGGGAAGTTTAGATCCGTACACGGTTTATTTTAATGAACAGGATGTGGTGAATTTCAAAATCAACAATACGGGAGAATATACCGGAATTGGTGCTATGATCGCCAGAAAGAAAGATCGTTTGATTGTTCGCGAACCTTATAAAAATTATCCGGCAGACAAAGCAGGATTAAAAGCCGGTGATGAAATTATTCAGATTGGTGATGTTTTAATTGCTGATTTTAAGGATGATGCTTCGCAATTATTGAAAGGAACCAAAAACACAAAGATTACGATAAAATACCTTCGTCAGGGAAAAACATTTACAACAGAGTTGGTTTTGGATGAAGTTGATATTAAGTCTGTTCCGTTTTACGGAAAAATAGATGATAAAACAGGTTATATCGTTTTGGCACATTTTAGCAGAAAAGCTGCTGTCGAAGTAAAAGACGCTCTTGAAAAGCTAAAAGCTGACGGAGCAAAACAAATAGTATTAGATTTAAGAGGAAATCCGGGTGGTTTACTAAACGAGGCTATTGATATCTGTAATTTATTTGTTCCGAAGAATGAAGTAATCGTAACAACGAAATCAAGAATTGAAAAACATAACAATACGTATAAAACTCAAAATCAACCAATAGATACCGAAATTCCTTTGGCAATTTTGGTAAACGGCAGAAGTGCATCGGCATCAGAAATTGTTTCGGGTGCTTTGCAGGATTTAGATCGTGCCGTAGTTTTAGGAAGCCGTAGTTTTGGAAAAGGTTTGGTGCAGCGATCTGTAGATTTAACCTACGGAACACAGCTTAAAGTAACTATCTCACGTTATTATACACCATCGGGCAGATGTATCCAGGCTTTGGATTATGCGCACAAGGATAAAAATGGCGTTGCCTTAAAAACGGATGCGAAAAACTTCAATGCTTTTAAAACCCGAAAAGGAAGAACGGTTTATGATGGCGGCGGTGTTTTGCCTGATATCGAATTGGATGAGGCAAAAATGAGCCCTATTACGACCGCTTTATTGAAGAATGACGGAATCTTTGATTATGCAACAAGCTATTACTATAAAAATCCAAATTTGGGCGACAAAATCCCTGTTCTTACTGATGCGGATTATGCCAGCTTTAAGCAATATCTGAAAACAAACAAGATTACTTTTGATACTGAAACAGAAGTAGCTTTGAAAAATACTTTGGCTGCAGCCAAAAACGAAAAAATAGACGAAACGATCGCACCGGAATATCAGCAGTTATTAAACGCCTTAGAGAAAAGTGAAACTACCTTATTGGATAAAAACCAGAAAGAGATTAAAAACCTGATTCAGGAAGAGCTTATTAAAAGATACCAATATCAGGAAGGTTTATATCAATTTTACATTAAAAACAATTCAGAAATTAAGAAAGCGGTGAGCGTTTTAAATAATCAAACTGAGTATAAAACCATTTTAAAAATGTAAAAAAATGAAAATTTGTAAAGTCTTATTTATATTCTTTACGCTCAATTTATCGGCACAGCAAAAACCAATCGAAACCATATTCTTTGATTTTGATAAATTTGATCTTACTGAACAACAAACAGGCGTTGTTTCGAATTTTATAAAAAAAATAGATACTTCAAAAGTGGAATCTATACAAATCTATGGTTATTGTGATGATCGTGGAGATGATGACTATAACTTTAGATTGTCTAAGAATCGCGTTAGTACAATTCAAAACCTGCTCGTATTGAAGGGTTTTAATCAAAGCAAAATAGTTATTCTTGAAGGTAAAGGCCGGGTAATTTTAAAACCGGATACTGTAGACAACCTAAATGAAACACGTTCTAAAAATCGGAGAGTTGATTTAATCGTTGTAAATAAAAACAGTTTCGGAAAAGAAGTTTATAGTTCTTTTAAAAACAAACTAAAAGTTGGCGATAAAATTTATCTCGACAACATTCTTTTTGATATTGGAAGTTCAAAACTAACACACAATTCTAAAAAAGAATTAGATAAAATAGCAACGATTTTGCAGCATCAAAAAAATATTCAGTTTGAAATTCGAGGTCATGTTTGCTGCACTCCCGAAATTTATGGTGACGGAATTGACAAGGAAACTAAAGAAAGAAGACTTTCCTGGAATCGTGCCAAAACCGTTTTTAAATATCTTTTGTCAAAAAAAGTATCTTCCAGCAGAATGACTTTTCAGGGTTGCGGCAATAAATATCCTTTGGGAAAAGGTGATAATTATGATCGCAGGGTTGAATTTTGTATTACGCAAATCTAATTTTATTTTTTCAGGCAAACCCAAAAAGCTACATTATGGCTTAAAGTTAAGCTTTAAACGAAATTAGTAATCGTTTGTTTATTAATATCTTATTTTTTAAAAAATAACAATTTTTTGTTTTGAAACAATGTTGCATTAGTGAAAAAAATAAAAACTTTATTAACCCCGAATCATTTCTATATGCGGAATATCATCTTCAAGGTACATTTCACTTGATTGAACAAATCCGTGGCTTTCGTAAAATTTCTTTAAGTACAATTGCGCACCAATTGTAATTGCATCTTTACCAAAATTAGATTTAATTCCTGCTATTGCTTCACGCATTAAATCATGCCCCCATTTTTTATCCCTGTAATTGGCATCCACTACTACTCTTCCAATCGATGCATTATCAAAACTAATTCCGGCATCAAACAAACGCGCATAGGCAACAATTTTGCCATCGTATTCTCCAGTAAGGTGCAATGCTTTTTGGTCTTTACCGTCTATATCTAAATAAACACAATTTTGCTCAACCACAAAGATCTCACTTCTTACTTTAAGTAAATTATATAACTCATGAACACTTAATGCCTCAAAAGGCTTTATTTTCCATTTTAATTCCATTGTTGTTTTTTCATTTATTCAAACAACTAAATTACTTGAAAAATCTTTATTACTATTATTTTAAAAAAAGAAATCCCGATTACAAGTTGTAATCGGGATTTTCTGATTATTTATATCTGCTTATTTCTTCTTCATTATAATTTCCATGCTTTTATATTCTTCGCCGTTTTTAACATCAAACATTTCCATTTTACGGGTTTTTGGATCAACAATTGTATATATTTCCCGATAAGGTGTTTTTTTTCCGTTTACGGGATTTACCATATCGCCTTTAAATTCCATACTTTTTGTTTTCTCATCAAACTTACCCACAGCAACCATCATCCCTGTTCCCATGTTATCAATAAAAGTGGTAGTGTACTCTTTGCTGGCATTATTATAGGCCAATGTGCTTTTACCCTGAAACGGCTGTCCCATCATTGTGCCACTATAATTTGCTTCCTGATATCGACCGCCAAGAATCATTTTAATGTTTGCTGTTGAACTTGCTTTTTCTGGTTTACCATTTGGTTCTGACCAAAAAGTCATATCACAATTCCATGTTCCGGTTTCATCAGCCATTAATTTATGTGCGTTACCCGGTGTTGCATATTCTGCCCAGGCTTTCATTTGTGCAGCAGAATCTAAAGGCTGCTCAATAGCTTGTTCTTTGGTTTTGATAGTATCTGTAACCTTTTCATTTCCAGACTCTGTTTTTATTTCCTTTTTACAAGAAGTAAAACATCCTGTTAATATCAATAATGTTAGATAGAGATTTTTCATAAATAATTGATTTATTGGTTATTAAATCAAATGTACGAAAAATATAACAAATTATCTTTTCTCAATTTTAACTGATTTTATAATGGCTTCGAGCTCCAGCATTAGGTCTCTTTCCTGATTAGAAGGCGAATAACAAAACCCTTCAATAACCAAGATTCTCCTTGAAGCTTCGTCAATAATAGCGTAGTTTATAAAAGGCCCTGTCATGAAATCATTCTTTAACTCCCAGGTTCCTTTGGTTTCATACGTTTTTTTTCTGTCTAATATTGTTGTCGAAAAGTATGGTGCATAAGCTTCTCCCGTAATCATTGGCGTGTCTGGCTCACGTCCTTTTATATATCGTCCTACTGAATCTCTCATACGCACAATATTGCCCACAATATCTGAACCTTTGGTAAGTCTGCGAATTGGAATCTGATAAATCAGTAAACTTGTATTCCCGCTGATGATTTCCTTTTTCAGCCACATAAAATTCTTTTTATGCAACATATATTCGTAACCGTAGGGAATTTGCAGATCGATGTGAAACTTGTTTTTTATTACCGCCGGATTCAACAATGATTTGCTGTTGTCCTGTTGGATTTTTTGAATTTCGGCATCGCGAATCATCTTGATAATTTGTGCCGAATTTAATTCGATGCTACAAATAATATCTTCAACAGATTTACCGTAAATACGGAACGTATTGTGTGGTAATGTTTCGCTGTGTTTGATTTCAAATTTATCTGTTGCAGCTTTTTTTACTACAATGATACTTCGGCTATCGGTAACAAATCCTTCTAATAATTTAGCCGGATATTGATTGATGGTAAACAGTGGTTCTTCCTGGGTAAGACCCCAAACCGGAGAAGCAAATTTATTTCGAATGGTATCGCCTACTTCACCGTACCACAACTGATCGTCGATGATAACTGATATTGTGTTTGTTTTGCCGGAAACAGGCTGAGGCTGTTTCTCATTTTTAAAACAGGAAACAAACAAACACGAAAGTAAAAGGCATAAAAAATGGGTTTTATTCATTTTCTTAGTTTAATGAAATAAAACCCAAATTTAGTTAAGATTTTTTTTATTATCCGTTTATTTTAAGTTTCATTCCGGGTTTAATATCTCCATCTTTAATATTATTCCATTTTTTAATATCTGAAATTGTTACTCCAGGATATTTTTTAGAAATACTATACAATGAATCTCCTTTTTTAACGTAATAATCTTCTGTTATATTTTTAGCCGAAGCTGTTTTTTTTCTGAATGAATCTATTGAGCTTGAAGCTACAGCAGTATTTGTAGCAGGTGTTTCATTTTCGATAACTATTTCTTTGCCAACGATTAATGATTTTCCTAATCCAATATTATTAGAAGTCAGGTTGTTCAATTCTTTTAAATCTGCAATTGATGTATTGAATTTTTTAGCAATACTTCCCAAATTATCTCCGGCAGCAACTACGTATTCAAGGTTTTTACCGCCTTTATCGTTATTGTCTGCAGACGCAAGTGCTTCTTCAGATTTTTTATCAACTTCAGGAATTACTTTTAACTCTTTTGGATTTTTTACAATCGAATCGTTGTTTGATTTGATTTTTAAAGTTTTACCTAGAGCCAGTGCATTACCTTTAAGATTGTTCCATTTTTTTATCTCTAAAATCGAAACATCATACTTATCTGCAATCGAACCAAGGTTGTCCCCTTTTCTAACTTTATAATATTGTGTTTCTGTTGTGGCAACGGCATTATCCAGTTTAGCTTTTCCTTTTGGTGAAACTTTTAAAGCTAATTGTTTTGGAAGTCCTTTATGTTGAGACTGATAAGCTACGTAATCATAAATCTTATCTTCGTTGTTCACAAAAGTTGCAATTTTATCTTTCGGCAAACGTAAAAAGTGTGGCTCGTTTTGATAAAATGGAACAACATTTAATTTATATGAAGGATTTAAAAGTTGTATTTGTGATTGTGGCATGTCTAACAAATCGGCAATTTGCTTGAATGACATTTGATTTTTAATTTGAACTGTATCTGTTTCAAAGTTTTTAACTACAGCTCTTTCAGGATTTATTCCGTGTTCTTTATGAAATTCAAAAAGATACATTGTTGCTAAGAAAGCTGGAACATAACCTTGAGTTTCTTTTGGAAGATGGTTACGAATATCCCAGTATTTTGTTTTTCCGCCAGAGCGACGAATGGCTTTTGTTACATTTCCAGGTCCTGAATTATACGATGCAAGAACTAACTCCCAATCACCAAAAATTTTAAACATTTTAGTCATATATTCAGAACAGGCAGCAGTTGATTTTAAAGGATCGCTACGTTCATCTATATACGAATCGATTTTAAGATCGTATTGTTTTCCGGTTCCGTACATGAACTGCCAGATTCCGGTGGCGCCCATTTTAGAAACTGCTTTAGGGTTTAAAGCAGATTCTACAACGGCTAAATACTTAATTTCTAAAGGAACGTTTTGTTTTGCAAAGGCGTCTTCAAAAATTGGAAAATAATATTCTGATAAAGCCATTAATCGTGAAAATGATTTTTTACGATTTTTAAGAAATGACTTTATGATGTTTTCTAATCCCTGATTATATTCGATCTCAAAAGGCGATTTCTCATTCATCACCTGAAGTCGCTGTTTAAGCAATTCAGTTGGTAATTCTTCATCAACAGAAATATCTGTATTGATGGTTTGAATGTCTTTCGTTAAATCATCATAGATATCTAAACTCACTAATTCGTTCATCCAAAGACTGTCTACACGGGTACACATTAGATCTTTTTTGAAAGAGTTTTTAACTGAATCTAAATAAGAGACTTTAACATCTGGCTTAATTTCTAAATCTGCTTTTGCAACATCTTGTGCAAAAGAAGCTACAGAAAAGAAGACAGAAACCGCTAATGAAATTTTCCTTATAATCATATAACATTTATTTAAAATTCTATAATTCAAATAATTACAGAGTGATTACTTTTTGCAAAACTAAATAGTTTATCCATAAAAACTATCTAAAAAAATGTTAATTGTGAAATTTTAGTCTAAAATCGCAGCGATTCCAGGTAAGATTTTTCCTTCTAACATTTCTAGCATTGCCCCGCCACCAGTGGAAACGTAGCTCATTTTATCTTCAAAACCAAACTGTTTTACTGCAGCAACAGAATCTCCTCCTCCAACTAGTGAAAAAGCTCCTTTTTCTGTAGATTCTGCAATAAATTCACCTAAAGCGATAGTTCCTTTTGCGAAAGATTCCATTTCAAAAACGCCTAATGGACCATTCCATAAAATTGTTTTTGACTCTAAAATTACTTTCTTGAAATTCTCTAATGATTTAGGACCTGCGTCAAGACCTTGCCATCCGTCAGGAATTGCTGTTACGTCTACTACTTGTGTATTTGCTGTGTTTGAGAAATCATCTGCAGCTATAACATCAACCGGAATATGAATCTGAACTCCTTTTTCTTTGGCCAATCTTAAAATTTCAAGTGCTAAATCTTGTTTGTCATCTTCACAAATAGAATCACCAATTTTTCCGCCTTGTGCTTTAACGAATGTAAAAGTCATACCTCCGCCAATAATCATGTGATCTACTTTATCAAGTATGTTTTCGATTACGGTGATTTTTGAAGAAACTTTAGATCCGCCAAGAACTGCTGTAACTGGTTTTTCGCTATTTTTAAGTACTTTGTTTAAGCTTTCTATTTCTTTTGCCAATAATGTTCCGAAGCATTTTTCTGTTGGAAAAAATTGTGCAATAATTGTAGTTGAGGCGTGCGCTCTGTGTGCAGTTCCGAAGGCATCGTTTACGTAGATGTCTCCAAGTGAAGCTAATTCTTTTGCAAAAGCAACATCTCCAGCTTCTTCTTCTGCATGAAAACGTAAATTTTCAAGTAATAAAACTTCTCCTGGTTTTAGATTTTTAGCTGCAGTTTGTGCTGGTTCTCCAATAGAATCAGTTGCAAACTTAACTTCAACTCCTAAAATTTCTGAAGCTGTTTTTAAAATATGTTTTAATGAGTATTTTTCTTCTGCTCCTTTTGGTCTTCCTAAATGTGACATTAAAATTACACTTCCACCTTGCTTTAAGATTGCATCAATGGTTGGTTTTGCAGCTTCGATACGTGTTGCATCTGTTACATTAAAGTTTTCATCCAAAGGAACATTGAAGTCTACACGGATTATTGCTTTTTTATTTTTAAAGTCGAAATCGTTTAAAGTTTTCATTTGATAATTTTTTAATTTTTTGAAAGAATAACAAATATAGAACTTTTAGTGTAGTATTAAATTCGAAAAATATAAAAATAACCTACCAATAACAACGAAAACGTTGTAAATTAAGAAAACAAACAAATTTATTTTAAAAAATATAAAATTGTTTAGCAGAATATTTAACAATTAAAAGTTACTGTAAACCAAATAATGGCCTTTCATTTTATAGTAAAACGAAAAAATATAGGATTTAGTCTACAGTAAATCTTAAATGTAAAATTTATTAATCGTGTACCGGACTTTGTGTACAAGGACAGTTACTGATTGATCCGAAGAAATCGAATCCGATAGTGATCGAATGCGTTCCTGTGTTATAATTACCAAGATCGTTGAACATTACCTGATACGAATATCCGAAGTAAAATTTAGATTTCATGAAACCTAACATTGGCCCAACTGATAATGGTTTTGGAAACTGGTCGTTTAAGAAACGATATGAAACCCCAATCCAATAGTAATCTTCGTAACGGTTGTAACGTCTGTACTTGAAGTTAAAATCAGTAGTAGAACGCTTATCGCTGGCAAAATATTGGTAGTACACAGATGGTTCGTATTCGATACGGCTATTTTCTCCGTCTTTAAAAATCATACCTGTATATACCTGATAGTTAGAAAGTAAACTTGGTTCTAAACCACGGTATCTGTCGGTGTTTTTTTGCAATACGTTATTTGCATTAAAACTTAAGTAAAAATTCTTATTACGGTATAAAGCACTAATGTCAAAGTTGTTATTTGATGTATAACGATTATCTGTAACGGACGGGTCTAAAATTGGATGTTCAATTGTGTTATTGAATTCATCTATATCAATTTTAAACGTATTGAAGTTATACGAGATACCAAAAGACAAGTACTGTTTTGAATAATAATCTAAAATCAAGTGGTGCGCAAATGAAACTTTTGCACCCGTTTGACGTGTATAACCATTTTTATCATTATACAATGAGATACCAACTCCTGAACGATCTAAAACTCTAAAATCAGCATACAAAGATTGGTTTTGAGGCGCATCTTTTATTCCAACCCATTGTGTAAGTCCATTAAGACGAATTCTAAGGTTATCACCAATACCTGCATAAGCGGGAGAAAGCACAAAAGGGTTATCAGCTAAATACTGAGTAAATACCGGTAGGTTTAGCTCTTGGCTGTAACTTGTTGTTACAGCCATGAGTACTAAGGATAAAAATAATTTTTTCATTGTAATAATTTTTTTAGATAACATAATTTGGGGCTCTAATTTGTTATCTGTATAAAGTGAAATGTCCAACAAACTCTCTATTGTCTTTCTCGTCATTTAGTTTAAGAACATACCAGTAATCACCAGAAGGTAATTCCTCTCCGTTATATCTACCATCCCATTTTTGACCATAGTGGTATTTCGCAATTACACGACCGTATCTGTCGAAGATTGAGAATTCAAGGTTGTTGTAAATATTAGTACAACCAGGTCCCCAATTGTCATAAACACCATCTCCGTTTGGAGTAAAGTAATTGTCAAGACAAACATCAACATAAATAGCAGGAACGATAAGCTCAAACGTACAACCGTTTTGATCTCTAACTATTACTTTATAATCTCCAGATTTGTAGATTTTGTATTTGTTAGAAGATGTAAATGGCTCTCCATTGAAACTGTATTCGTAAGCCGGAGCTCCACCTGAAGCGGTAACAGAAATGATATTCATCTCTTGCTGACCTGTAGCTTTAACAGCACCTAAGGCAGTGTAAGCCTTAATACTAAAGTTAGCAGTTGGCACTTCACAACCATTTGTATGTCTTGCAACTACATAGTGTGTACCCGGAGCAACATTTGTAAAGATGTTACTTGGCTGGTAAGTTGCACTTCCGTCAAGAGAGTAATCAACATCAGCAGGGTTTGTTATGCTTTCATCAACTGTAATTACTACCATGTTTGCTTGCGTATTGTTAACACAGTCGTAAGTTACTTCAGCAGTTGGGTTAAGAACTACTGGTAGCGGCATGTTTTCAACAAACTCATTGATACAACCTCCGGCGTCTTTAACATAAACTGTATGAACACCTCCTGAAAGATTAGTAAAGTCAAATATTGTCTGACCTACTGCTCCTTGTGTAAATGGCCCGTTTTTAACATCAAGACTTACACTATATGGTCCTGTTCCGCCTTTAACTTCTATGCTAAACGCTCCATCTTTATCGTCTTTACAAACTTCAGGAATCATTGAGTTTGCTACTTCTGTTACAATAAGAGGATTAGGTTGTGTAATTTCTATATCTTCTTTCCAGTAACATCCATTCTCATCTTGTACAATTATTGTATATAAACCAGCTGCTAATTTATCAAATGTGCTAATGAAATCAAACTGATTTAAATCAGGTGAAATAGCATATTTAATAGTTCCTGTTCCTCCAGTTGTCGTAACAACAATTTTACCATTGTTTTCACCGAAGCAAGTAACATTAGTTGGAACAAATGTTGGTTGTAGAGCTGCTGCTGGCTGAGTAATTTCAGCATTAACAGATGTTTGTTTACAATCTCCACTATCAACTCTTACTCGATAATTTCCTATAATTAGGTTTTCGAATCTTCCGTTATCTTGTGGACCTTGAACAAGAACACCAGCACTAGTTTCTAAAGTATAACTATAGTTACCTAAGCCACCTTTTGCTTCAGCAACAATAACTCCAGTTGCTTCACCAACACATTTTACTACTGCGTTTGTGATATCTAATTCTACTGTTAATGGAACTAAAGGATCTATTTTAATTTCATTAGAAATTGTTGCCACACAACCATTAACGTCTCTTACATAGTATTGGTACGTTCCCACCGGTACTGAGAAAGTAAATGGAGTAGTAAATGCACTATAGTTAGTACCATCGCTACTATAGCTATACGGACCTGAACCACCTGTCGCACTTAATGTAAGTGTTGACAATGTATTACATGTTTGTGATGAAGCCAATACTAAACTTGGTATAACTTCTGTTGGCTCTGTAATATCAATTTCAGCAGATATTGCAGAACAATTGAATCCGTCTGAAACTGTTATGCTGTATTTTCCAGCTCCTAATCCAGTGAAAACCGGATCAGATTGCGGGCCAGAAACAATAACCGGTGTTGCTGACAGGATGTTTAAAGTATACATATAGTTACTTCCTTGTCCGCCAGTTGGAGGGTTAACCGTTATTGTCGCAGACTTATCACCAAAACATGATAATGTTGTAACACTTGGAACCGCACTCACAATAATTGGATCTGGAACTTTTAACGTTACTGTAGTTTGAGCAGGACAACCTTTGCCATCTTTGGCATTAATTGTATATACTCCTGCACCTAATCCAGTAAAGTTACCATTAGTATTAGAAGCTACTAATTGTCCCAATAATACTAATTCGTATGTATAATTACTATCCCAGCCACCTGTTGCAAATGCAGAGATTTCTCCATCATTACCAGGAATACAAGTGATTTCTGATTTAGTTGTAGCCACCGTCAATTTTACAGAAGGTTGTGCAATACTAAACACAGTTCGTACTGTACATTCCGGACTTGCTTTTAACTTAGCAATAACACTATATGTACCGGCAATTAAGTTTGAAATCAATACTGGACCTGCATCAGTTGTTGTACCTGAAATCGAGTTTGTACCATCTGTAATTGTATAATCGAAAGGTCCGGCTTCATTTGATGGATTAAGTTGATTATCAACGAATGTTAATTCAACGCTTCCATTACTCTCACCAAAACAAACTTCTTTTACAATTGGATTTGCTTTAATCTCAAATGTATTAGGCTCTGCAACATAGTGCGCTTTTTGTATGCTACATCCCGTTGCAGGATTTGTAACTGTTATAATATAGCTTCCTACAGTTAAACCTGTGAAGTTACCGTTAGTTTTCGTTTGGTTGTAAGCATTATCCGTACCAGTTACATTGTAATTTAACAGAACCGGTGTTCCTCCTGTAGAAGTA
The DNA here is from genome assembly GCF_000834715.1 of Flavobacterium sp. MEB061. Lineage (NCBI taxonomy): Bacteria > Pseudomonadati > Bacteroidota > Flavobacteriia > Flavobacteriales > Flavobacteriaceae > Flavobacterium > Flavobacterium sp. MEB061. The sequence continues at coordinate 162,328 of NZ_JXQR01000009.1, forward strand.
ACTGAAACTGTTATTTCTTCACTTGAAATACAAGTAATAGCTACATTTGAAACATTAACTACATCTAAACTAATAAATGGATTAACTCTCACTGTTCCTACGCTTGCACCTGAACATCCTGCATCATCTGTAACTTTTACAGAATAGTTACCACCTAAGTAATCTGTTTCTGTAAATACTGACTGAGGACCATTTTGAACTGAAACTCCATCTCTGAAGAATTCATAATTATTATAGGTTTTAGATCCACCTGTTACAGTACCTACTGATACTGTAGCATAGTTAGAAGTATTTGTACCAGTTGCACAACCGTATTGAACATGTACCGGAGCACCTACTGCAATTGGATCGAATTGGTTAATTCTAACATCTTCTGAAGCTTTACAACCTCTACCTGAAGTAACCGTTACAGTATAATCTCCAGCTTCAAGGTTTTCAAAGATAGGACTCTCCTGAGTACCTACTGTTGGCAGACTAACAGGAATTCCTAAAGCAGTAGTTCCCGTTAATTTATACACATAGATTGGGTTATCATTTACACCTGTTTCGTCAATACTAGCTGTAATAGAACCATTATTTCCGCCATTACAAGTTACATCCGTTTTCGCTAATGCAAGTCCTTCAATCTCTGTAGCCGGAGCGACAAATACATTCTCTATAACAACACAATTAGTAACAACATCTCTCACTCTAACCACGTGGTTTCCTGGAGTAACAGTATTGAATTCTGCAGGAGTAGTTGTAACAATAAATCCACCATCTAGAGTATAATTGTAATTTCCTGAACCACCTGTAGCAGTTGCCGTGATAATACCAATATTAGTATTTACACAGTCTGGCAATGCAGTAATAATAGCTTCTAATTGTAATGCTGGTGCAATTGTTACGGCAGCGGTCACAGTTACTTCACATTGATTAGCATCTCTTACTGTAACATCATAATTTCCAGGAGCATTTACTGTAAATGTATTGCTTGATTGGAAACCATTTCCGATACTATATTCATAAGGCGATACACCATTACCTACAGTTACTGTAAACGTATACTCACCTGTCGCAGATGGACATTGACTTGCCACATTTGTAGTAATAGTATTTGGCAACGGATCTAGTACAATTGTAATTGGAATAGATATCGTACAATTTTTAGAATCGATTACGTAAGCTACCCAGTTAAAGCCTTTTGCAGGATCTAGCACAGCATTATTGCTGTTAGAATAATCTGCAGCTGTAACTGTATCTGTATCTAAAATGAATGCATATTTATAATCTGGAGTTCCTCCGGCTGCTACAACAGTAACCTCGGCACCAGTTTTACAATTAGCACGCGTGTTTTTAGTTGCAGTTAATGATAATGCCACTGGTTGACCCACAGTCACTGAAGCAGAAGCTGTACAACCTGTAATATCATCTCTAACCTGAACTGTATATGTTCCTACAGGTAAGTTAGTTAAGGTAACCACTTTACCAACCTGAGTTAAAGTACCCGTTGTTGGACCAGCTGTTAACGTTGCTGTATAAGTACCTGCGAAATTATCTACATCAAATTTCACTGAACCATTTGCCTCTCCGTTACAAACTACATCGTTTATTAACTGACCTGCAGTTGTAATATTGATTAAGGCATCAACAGTATATGTAGCTTCATCTGTACAGCCATTTGCATCTGTAACTTTGAAAATATAAGTTCCAGCTGATAATGAAGTAAAGATTCCGTTTGCAGCACCTGATACATTTGTAATAGCACTTGCTGGAGAAGTGATCGCATAAGTTAGGGTACCAACACCATGACTAACTGTTACAGTAACTGTACTTGTTGTATTTGCCGCTGGTGTACACCAGATTGGTGTTCCGCTTACATTATCAATTGTTGGCGGATCAAGTGGCTGAACAGTTGCGTTTACCGGAACTGCTATTACACAGTTATTAGCATCTTTAACT